>NZ_JBVVQB010000001.1:0-74973 GCF_055811775.1 Mesorhizobium sp. WSM4844
TCCCCTACTCCCCTACTTCCGCGAGCGAAGCGAGCACCTTATGCCTTACGACCAGAAGAAGATCGTCGAAGCCCTGCGCGCCTTCGAGCGCGGCGAGATTGTCGTCGTCATGGACGATGACGGGCGCGAGAACGAGGGCGACCTGATCGTCGCCGCCGTCCATTGCACGCCGGAAAAGATGGCGTTCATCGTCCGCAATACCTCTGGTATCGTCTGCACGCCGATGCCGCGCGAGGAGGCCAAGCGCCTCAACCTGTCGCCGATGGTCGCCGACAATGACTCGGCCCACACCACCGCCTTCACCGTCAGCGTCGATTTCAAGCACGGCACCACGACGGGCATTTCGGCCGACGACCGCACATTGACCGTGCGCAACCTTGCCAACGGCAATGTCGGCGCCTCCGATTTCGTCCGCCCCGGCCACATCTTTCCGCTGATTGCGCGCGAAGGCGGTGTGCTGATGCGTTCGGGCCATACCGAAGCCGCGGTCGATTTGTGCAAGCTTGCCGGCCTGCCGCCGGTCGGTGTCATTTCCGAGCTGGTCAATGATGACGGCACCGTGATGCGCGGCCCGCAGGTGCAGGCCTTCGCCGAAAAGAACGGTTTGAAGCAGATTTCGGTCGCCGACCTCATCGCCTATCGCCAGCGTAAGGAAACGCTGGTCGAGCGTGTCGCCTGTTCGGAGATCGATACACCCGGCGGCAAGGCGCAGGTCTTCACCTACACGCTGCCCTGGGACTCGATGCACCATGTGGCGATCGTCTTCGGCGACATCCGCGACGGCGAGGAGGTGCCCGTGCGACTGCATTCCGAGGATGTTGTGACTGACGTCTTCGGCACCGGCCACAGGCTGGACGGCATCATGAAATCGATGGGCGAGCGCCGGCGCGGCGTCATCGTCTATCTGCGCGAAGGTTCCGTCGGCGTCGCCCATCAGGAGCGCAACCGGCCGGCCGCCGGCGACCGCGAGGACCATGAAGAGGCGCGCCGCCGCGAAAGCGAATGGCGCGAGATCGGCCTCGGCGCGCAAATCTTGAAGGATCTGGGCATTTCCTCGATCAACCTGATCGCCTCGCGCGAGCGCCACTATGTCGGCCTCGAAGGTTTCGGCATCCACATCGCCAAGACCGAGATTCTCTAGGACTGGTTTAGCGGATCGCCGGCATGCGTCCGGTCCCGCTTGGCACCGGACGCATGGAGACTATTCGGCAGCAACCGCGGCTGTTTCGCGCGCGGAGATGTCACTATCGCCCGTGGCAAGGCTGCGCTGGCCGGCGAGCACGGTGACCAGCGCGACAGTGCCCGCCGCCACCGACACCAGGAAGCCGCTCTGGGCACCGAAGGCGTCCACCACCCATCCGGCGGCAAAGGAGCCGAGCGCCATGCCGATGCCAATGCCGGTCATGACCCAAGTCACGCCCTCGGTCAGCATCGCCTCCGGCACGCGCCGCTCGATCAGGCCGAATGCCGTGATGAAGGTCGGCGAGATCGCCACACCGCTAACGAAGACAGCCAGCGCCAGAAGCGGCACCGTGTCTGCGACAAGCAACGGCAGCGTGGTGAGCGCGATGATGGCGATCGCGATGGCAAGCTGAATTTGCAGCGGTGTTTTCAGGTTCAGAGCGCCGAGGGCGATGCCGACGACGAACGATCCGAGGGCATAGACGCCGATGACGAGGCTGGCGGCGCCCGGCTGGCCGAGCTCCTTGGTGATTGCCACGGTGCTCACCTCCGTGGTTGCGAAGGTCGCGCCGATGAAGATCAGGGCCAAGGTGATGATTTGGACCGGCCGCAGGCGGATTGCCGATCCGCGCGAACCCTGGTCGACCGGTCGCACGCGCGGCTCGGTCGAGCGCTGCAGGATGAGGGCTGTCGAGCCGAAGGCGAGGAACAATGTGCTCGCCAGCATTCCCGCTTCCGGGAAAAGCGCGACGCTCAGGCCAACCGACAGCGAAGCCCCGGCGATGTAGACCAGCTCGTCCGCCGCCGATTCGAAGGCGAACGCCGTGTTCATCTCGGGGCGATCCCGGAAGAGCTCTGTCCAGCGCGCGCGCACCATCGCTGGGATGCTGGGCATAGCGGCGGCCAGCAGCGCTGACACGAACAGTGTCCATATCGGCAAGTCCTGATTGGCCGCCGCAATCAGCACCACGAAGGCGAGCACGGAAATGACAGTGGTGGGCGCCACAATCCGCGCCTGGCCGAGGCGGTCCACCAGTCGCGATATCTGCGGCGCGACAAAAGCATTGGCCAGCGCATATGTCGCAGAGACGGCGCCGGCCAGCCAGTACTCGCCGTGCGTCTGCGACAGCATCGCGACGATTCCGATCGGAGCCATGGCCATCGGCATCCGGGCGACGAAGCCGGCTGCAGCGAAGCCCTTGGCTCCCCTTGCCTTGAATATTTCGCGATAAGGATTGGGCATGGGAACACTCCTGGATTTTTGAGGCCGAGCCACTTATATACGTGGCGTATGCAAATCAGATAATGACATACGACGCGTATGTCAAATAATATACGAGACGTATGTGAAGGAATAAGCGAATGGGGCACAAACCACGCAAGGAGATGATCGCCGAAACCCGCGCCAAACTGGTCGCGGCGGCGCGCCATGCCTTTGGCACTGTCGGCTATGCCGAGGCCTCGATGGACGACTTCACCGCATCGGCCGGGCTGACGCGCGGCGCGCTTTATCATCACTTCGGCGACAAGAAGGGCCTTCTCCAGGCGGTCATCGCCGAGATCGACGCGGAGATGTTGGCCCGGTTGAAGATCGTCTCAGTCAGGGCGGACACTCTCTGGCAGGGCTTTGTCGACGAATGCACCGCCTATATCGAGATGGCGCTGGAGCCGGAGATCCAGCGTATTGTCCTTCGCGACGGACCGGCGGTGCTCGGCGATCCTTCGCAATGGCCGAGCCAGAACGAATGCATCCGCTCGATGAGCGAGAACCTTCAAAAGCTGAAGGACGAGGGAACCATCGTTGCCGTTGATCCCGAAGCCGCAGCAAGGCTGGTCAGCGGCGCCTCGCTACATGCCGCGCAGTGGATCGCAAATTCGGAAAATCCAGAAGCGACGTCGCAAAAGGCGGTGAAGGCGTTCAACGTGCTTTTGGAGGGACTGCTCAGGCAAGGCCGCAGCACTGGCCGTCCACAAGCACCGGCTGAGGTGGACAAATCGCCGGCCTGAGCCTGTATCAAGACCACCAAAGGCAAGGCGCGACCTCGAATGGGACGGCCGAAGTGCGCCTCTAGATTCGGGCAGCTCGCGCCGGACCCAACCAGCACCCAACGCCTAAACCCTGTTGAACGTCTGCCTTTGGCGGTTGCAAAACATGGTCAAAGCCGCCGGGCGCGCCTATATCGGGGGCATGGTCACAAGGCTTTATACCCACCCGATCTTTCTCGAGCATATAACGCCGCCCGGTCATCCGGAGCGGCCGGACCGCCTGCGCGCCATCGAGCGCGTGCTCGACGACGAGGTCTTTGCGGCCCTCGATCGTGCCGAGGCGCCGGAAGGCGACGAGGCCACCATCCTCTACGCACACCCGCAGGAATTCGTCGAACGGGTCCGCGCTATGATACCGGACATCGGTATCGCTCGTGTTGACGCCGACACCACCGCCAGTCCGAAAAGCTGGCAGGCGGCCGTGACGGCGATCGGCGCTGCCAACGCCGCCGTCGACGATGTCTTTCGGGGCGACGTGGCCAATGTCTTTGTCGCCGCCCGGCCGCCCGGCCACCACGCCGAAAAGGCCACGTCCATGGGCTTTTGCCTGTTCAATACCGCGGCGATCGCGGCGCGTTACGCGCAAAGGCAACACCAGGCCGAGCGTGTTGCCATCGTCGACTGGGACGTCCACCACGGCAATGGCACGCAGGATATTTTCTGGGACGATCCGTCGGTGCTCTATTGCTCGACGCACCAGATGCCACTTTACCCGGGGACCGGGGCGGTGAGCGAAACCGGCGCCGGCAACATCGTCAACGCGCCGCTGGCGCCGCAGACCGGCAGCGAGGTTTTCCGCGACGCTTTCCTGTCGCGGATCTTGCCGGCGCTCGACAATTTCGCGCCCGACCTCATCATCATTTCCGCCGGCTTCGACGCGCACCACCGCGATCCGCTGGCCGAGATCAATCTGACCGAGGACGATTTCGACTGGGCAACCGGCCAGTTGATGCAGCGCGCCGGTCGCCACAGCGACAACCGGCTCGTCAGCCTGCTCGAGGGCGGCTACGATCTGCAGGGATTGGCATTTTCGGTCGCCGCCCATGTCGGGCGACTGATGAAAGGATAGACGATGGCTGGTGAGAGCAACGAAGACGTCAAGGCGATGAGCTTCGAGCAGGCGCTCGACGCGCTGGAGAAAATCGTCGATGATCTGGAGCGCGGCGACGTGCCGCTCGACCAGTCGATCCGCATCTATGAGCGCGGCGAGGCGCTAAAACTCCATTGCGACCGGCTGCTCAAGGCGGCCGAGGACAAGGTCGAGAAGATCAGGCTTTCGCGCGACGGCAAGCCGGTGGGGACCGAGCCGCTGGATGCGGAGTAAGCCACGGTCTTGAAAGACAATTTCGCCGTTCGGCTTTTCGACATGATCATGATTGAGAATAATACTCATCCCGCTTGAAACGGCTCCAGGACGAGAGGAGATTGCGAACGATGTGCAGAAACATCAAGACACTGTTCAATTTCGATCCGCCGGCAACCGATGACGAGGTCCGCGATGCCGCACTTCAGTTTGTGCGCAAGCTGAGCGGAACGACACGGCCGTCGAAACAGAACCAGCATGCGTTCGACCACGCCGTCGAGGCCATAGCCGCGTCTGCGCGCGAATTGCTGGACAGCCTCGAGACGACACAGCATCCGCGCAATCGCGACGAGGTGGCGGCCAAGGCGAAAGCCAGGTCTGCACTCCGCTTCGCCTGAGGAAGACCGCATGAGCTTTTTTCCCGGAAACGACCCTCTGCCCGGTGACGCCTTCGCCAGCGACCAGATCGAACTGATGGTTATTCCGAACGCCAAGGACATTGGCGGCTTTCAGGTTCGCCGTGCCTTGCCGACCGCCAGGCGTCGGCTGGTCGGTCCCTTCATCTTCTTCGATCGCATGGGACCGGCGATTTTGCGGGCCGGCCAGGCGCTCGATGTCCGCCCGCATCCCCATATCGGCCTGTCGACGGTCACTTACCTGTTCGACGGCAAGATCAGGCATCGCGATTCGCTCGGCACCGAAATGGTCATCCAGCCCGGCGACATAAATTTGATGACCGCCGGTCGCGGCATCGTCCATTCCGAGCGTACGCCGCAGGAACTGCGCGGTGCGCCGATGTCGGTTTCCGGCCTGCAGACATGGCTGGCGCTGCCGGACGATAAGGAGGAGGTCGACCCGATCTTCGAGAATACCGCGGCCATGCGTCTGCCCGAGATCGACGCTGAAGGCGTCAGCGGACGCGTTGTCATTGGCGCGTTTTCCGGGTTGCGGTCACCGGTCGTGACCGCTTCGGACACGCTCTATGCAGACCTCAGCCTGGCGCCCGGCGCCAGCGTGAAAATCCCAGCCGATGCCGAGGAGCGCGCCATCTATACGTTGGAAGGCGAGGTATCGATCTCCGGTGACCGCTTTCCAGCAGAGCGGCTGCTGGTGTTCCGGCCCGGCGACGAGATCGTCGTGTCGTCGGAGGGGGGAGCGCATTTCATGCTGTTCGGCGGCGCCTCGCTCGGCTCCAAGCGCTACATCTGGTGGAATTTCGTATCTTCGTCGAAGGAACGCATCGAACAGGCGAAAGAAGAATGGAAGACAGGCCGTTTCGATATCGTTCCGGGGGATGAAGAAGAGTTCATTCCGCTGCCGGACAATTAATGCATGTCGCGCAAACGTGTGCAGCGGTTTTGCGATAACGACATGCATAAAACAACAACCTAAAGCGCGTCGCGTGAGGTCGGTCGAACGCGACGCGCTTTAGAGCGCCGCGCGTCCTTTTTGACGCGTAAACGAAACCCTAACAGTTTGAAGCTATGCCGCGTCACTCGCACGCATTTACATTCGCCGGCCAGCAGCCTATTTCGCAGATGAATAAAAAGCAGGCCCCAGCACCAGTGAACGCAAAGCTCCATACGCCACTTCTCGACAAGGTCCGCATCCCGGCCGACCTCAGGGCGCTTGACGAACGTGCTCTGCCGCAATTGGCATCGGAGCTTCGCACCGAGTTGATCGACGCCGTGTCCCACACCGGCGGACATCTCGGTGCTGGCCTTGGCGTGGTCGAACTGACGGTGGCGTTGCACTATGTCTTCAACACGCCAGACGACCGGTTGATCTGGGACGTCGGCCACCAGGCCTATCCGCACAAGATCCTGACCGGCCGCCGCGACCGTATCCGCACGCTGCGGCAAGAGGGCGGCCTGTCCGGTTTCACCCAGCGCGCCGAGAGCGAATACGATCCGTTCGGCGCCGCCCACTCCTCGACCTCGATTTCCGCCGGCCTCGGCATGGCAATGGCACGCGATCTCTCCGGGGGCCGCAACAATGTCATTGCCGTTATCGGCGACGGCGCCATGTCGGCCGGCATGGCCTATGAGGCGATGAACAATGCCGGCGCGCTCGATGCCCGGCTGATCGTCATCCTCAACGACAACGACATGTCGATCGCTCCGCCGACCGGGGCGATGAGCGCCTATCTGGCCCGCCTGGCGTCGGGCAAGGCCTATCTGGGCTTGCGCGATTTCGGAAAGAAGCTGACCTCCTATCTCGGCGAGCGCGCCGATCGCGCCATCAAGCGGGCGGTCGAGCATGCGCGCGGTTACGTCACCGGCGGCACGCTGTTCGAGGAAATGGGTTTTTATCACATCGGCCCGATCGACGGTCACAATCTCGAGCACCTGATCCCGGTGCTGAAGAACGTCCGCGACAATGCCGACGGTCCGGTGCTGATCCACGTCGTGACCCAGAAGGGCAAGGGCTATGGACCGGCCGAGGCGGCCGCCGACAAATATCATGGCGTCAACAAATTCGACGTCATCACCGGCGCGCAGGCCAAGGCGCCGGCCAACGCGCCGAGCTACACGAAAGTCTTTGCCGACAGCCTGATCCAGGAAGGCCGCGAAGATGATCGCATCGTCGCCATCACCGCCGCCATGCCGAACGGCACCGGCCTCGACCTCTTCGGCGAGGCGTTCCCGGCGAGGACTTTTGATGTCGGTATCGCCGAGCAACATGCGGTGACTTTTGCCGCAGGCCTTGCCACCGAAGGCTTCAAGCCTTTCGCGGCGATCTATTCGACCTTCCTGCAGCGTGCCTATGACCAGGTCGTCCACGACGTGGCGATCCAGAAACTGCCGGTGCGCTTCCCGATCGATCGCGCCGGCTTCGTCGGGGCCGACGGGGCGACCCATTGCGGCGCCTTCGACACGACTTTTTTGGCGACGCTGCCCGGTTTCGTCGTCATGGCCGCGGCAGATGAGGCGGAACTGCGACACATGGTGCGCACGGCGGCAAGCTACGATGACGGCCCCATCGCCTTCCGCTACCCGCGCGGCAACGGCGTCGGCGTCGACCTGCCGGAGCGTGGCTCGGTTCTCGAAATCGGCAAGGGCCGTATCGTCAGGGAGGGCACCAAGGTTGCGCTGCTTTCCTTCGGCACGCGGCTGCAGGATTGCCTGGCTGCGGCCGAGGAACTCGGCGCGGCAGGGCTTTCCACCACGGTCGCCGATGCTCGTTTCGCCAAGCCGCTCGACGAGGACCTGATCCGGCGCCTGGCCCGTTCGCACGAAGTGTTGGTGACAGTGGAAGAGGGCGCGGTCGGCGGCTTCGCCAGCCACGTGCTGCAATTCCTGGCCCATGAAGGGCTGCTGGAAAACGGCCTGAAGGTACGCCCGCTTGTGTTGCCTGACAGCTTCGTCGATCACGCCAAGCCCGAAAAGATGTATGCCGACGCCGGGCTAGATGCCGCCGGCATCGTGCGCACCGTCTTTGTGGCGCTGGGACGCACCGCCAGCGCGCAAAGCGCCTGAATCAAAATCTCAACGGCTTGCATCAGTTTGCCGACCGGCGGTCGTAACTGACTGTTTGCGTTGTCATTTGGCATTCGCCTACGCAAGCGTTTGTGCGAGTTCAGGATCCGCCAGCGTGCCTTCGGGGAACGGCGTTCATGATGGCCTCCGCCAGTTCTTCGAGGACGGAAGTATCGCCTTTCGATGCGGCAAATAGCCTGAACTGCGCTTCTGGCAACTCCGGCAGGCCGTAGCTTTCGGGTACCCTGACCAAGCCGTTTCTCAGCTGACTGACTGTCATCGGCGCTACAGCGAAGCCTGAGATGGCAGCCGCCCTCAGGCTGGCGTTGCTGGCGCAGATCATCACCGTGCGCTGGCTGATCCCGGCCTTGGCAAGCCGTTCAAGGGCAACTTCCCTGTAGGGGCAAGGTTCCGGCAACACAGCCAATGGCAGCGGGTCGGGAAGATCCACGCCGGTATGATCCGCCCACGCCCAGACAAGAGGCTCGCGCCACAGGAGGCGCCCCATCTCCTCACCCTCACACTGTGATCCGAGCACCAGTTCGATATTGCCCTCCTTCATCTTCGCGAGCAGCGCACCCGGAATCCCGACCTGCACCTCGACCTGCAATCCGCGGCGATCGGCGCCGAATGCCTGCAAGGCGCGAAGAATTGGGACCTGTGCGAAGTCTTCCGAGAGGCCGACGCGAACTCTGCCGTGAAAGGGTGCCTGCGTCAGATCGGCCAAAGCATCCCGGTTAAGGGCGAGCATCGCCCTTGCATAGGCGAGCAGGCGCTCGCCATCGTGTGTCATCTCCAGCGAGCGCGTCGTCCTTCTGAGTAATGGCTTTCCGACCTGCTCTTCGAGACGGCGCAGGTGCCCACTGACGGCCGACTGCGTAAGGTTCAGTCGCGCTGCTGCCCGACTGAAGCCGCCTTCGTCGAACACGGCGACGAACGTCCTGAGCAGGACCAATTCCAACATATATTCTGATCCATGATGAATATTGTCGATAATCTCAATTTTTATATCGAATTAAAATATGACGCAATGCGGTTCGTCACAATGAGCAAGGATGATCCATGACCAAGCTGCTGCATATCGTTTCCTCGCCTCGCAAAGAGCGTTCCGCCTCGCGTGAGGTCGCCGAGGCCTTTGTCCAAAGCTGTCGTGCTCGGCGACCCGACCTGGCGGTTTCAACGCTCGACCTATGGGATGTCGACCTCCCCGAATTCGGTGAAGACGCGATGTTGGCCAAATATGCGGGGCTAAGCGGCACGCCGCTTACCCTCTCTCAACAGCAGGCATGGGACACTTTGCAGGAATTGGCGCAACAACTGCACTGGGCGGATATTGTCCTGCTGTCGACGCCGCTGTGGAATTTCAGCATTCCCTACAAGCTCAAGCACTTCATCGACCTGGTATCGCAGAAGGACATTCTTTTCTCGTTCGACCCTGAACACGGGTTCGCAGGACTGCTCCGGGATAAGACCGCCGTGGTCGTCCATGCGCGAGGTCTCGACTATGCGGCGCAATCCATCACGCCGGCACAGCGCTTCGACTTTCAGAAACCCTATGTAGAAGCGTGGTTGCGCTTCATCGGTATCGAAGATGTCCGCAGTCTAATCATCCAGAAAACCCTCTTTGGACCCGATATTGACCATGCGGCTCGCCAGGATGCACGGGAGGCCGCGTTACAGCTGGCGGAAGACCTGCTGTCGCAGACAACAGAGGCGATTGCATGATTACGAAGCGCTTGCTGCGGACAAGAAGGGCGGCTCTGGAGACTCGCCGGGAAGGTCGCCTTATGGTGCGACGGAGCACCCTCGGTTCAAGCCCGAGGGCATTTTTTCGCGCGACATGCACTAAAACCACATATCGCGCACGCAGCGACCATCGCGCGGCAGGTCCTCGAATGTGTGGAGACCATCGAAATGGTCGATTGGCAAGTCGGCGACGGTGTCAGGCGGCGCAAGCCTCACATTGACGGCGATCCGAGTGCGACCGGCGGCACTGGCGCGCAAACCACGCCAGGCCAGCACACAGGCGCATGTCGGACAGAACAGGATCTCGAGCGACGGGGCATCCTTTCCGGAGCGCGTATAAGCACTTGTCGGTCCCGCAAGACGGATGCGTTCGTCGACATAATCGTAAGCCCACAGCGCGCCATAGCGGCGGCAAAGCGTGCAGTTGCAGGCTGTGATCGAGCCGGGATCGCCTTCCAAAATCCAGTGGGCCGCGCCACAATGGCAGGTTCCGGTCAGCATTCGTCCTCCTCACCTTCTGGCAGCAACACGAGCATTGTTCCCAACATTGTGCCGGACCCAGTGCGATATTCAACAGTTTGTGGCGCGGCCTGATGCGCTCGCCGCTTTGGCAAGATGTTCGTTGTCTTCCCCAATATCCTTGCCTTCGTGACAGGCTTTCGCCATGAAGGCCGATGAACTCCCGTTTGCCAGCCAGCACACGCCAGCGGCTCGACGAACTCCTCGTCGCGCGCGGCCTGTTTCCCAGCCGCTCTCGCGCCCGCGACGCGGTCGAGCGCGGCACCGTGATGGTTGACGGCGTCATCGCCCGCAAGCCCGGCCAGACCGTCCGGGCTGATTGCCTCATAGAAGTCGATGATCCGGCGCAGGGCTATGTGTCCCGTGCTGCGCTGAAGCTGATCGCCGGGCTCGACTATTTCGACCTCGATCCAGCCGGCAGCGAAGCGCTCGACGTCGGCGCCTCGACCGGAGGCTTCACTCAAGTGCTGCTCGGACGCGGCGCGGCGCATGTCACGGCGATCGATGTTGGGCATGGCCAGATACATCCGGATATCGCCGGCGATCCGCGTGTAACTGTTATCGAGGGATTGAACGCCCGTGATCTTTCGACCGCCGATCTTGCCGATCGAATTCCAGATTTTATCGTCTCCGACGTCAGCTTCATCTCGTTGAAACTGGCGCTGCCGCCGGCGCTCGCCATTGCCAGGAGCGGCGCCAAAGCAATATTTCTGGTCAAGCCGCAATTCGAGGCGGGCCGCGAGGCGATCGGCAAGGGCGGCTTGCTGAAAGACCCATACGATGCCGCGCGGGTCGCCGGCCTGCTGCAGGATTGGCTGGACGGCGTCCCCGGCTGGCGCTCGCTCGGACTGCATCTGTCGCCGATCGAAGGCGGCGACGGCAACCGCGAGTTCCTGCTCGCCGGGATCAAGGACGCCGGTATCGAGAACAGGGGGATCGGAGGCCGATGACCGCGCGCTTCACGATCACACGGCTGGGCTCCCAGGGCGACGGCATCGCCGAAACCGAAACCGGCGAGCTTTTCATTCCGTTCACGCTGCCCGGTGAAACCGTCACCGCCGCGCGCGAAAAGGACCGCGCCATGCTGATGTCGGTGCTGGAGACTTCGCCGCTTCGCATCGACCCTGCCTGTCGGCATTTCACCGAATGCGGCGGCTGCGCCATCCAGCATCTCGAGGCCGAAGCCTATCTTCGGTGGAAGCGCGACAAGGTGGCGCATGCGCTCAACAGCAAGGGCATCAGTTGCGACATTGACGCGCTGGTGCCGTGCGCGCCGCAGACGCGCCGGCGCGTCGTGTTCACCGCCCGGCGGAGCGAGGCCGGCATGCTGCTCGGCTTCGTTCGGGCGCTGTCGTCCGAAATCATTTCCATTGAGGAATGCTCGATCTCGCTGCCCGAGATCGTCGCAAAGCTCGACCGTCTGAGAGCACTCGCCGAACTGGTTTGCGCAACGACGAAATCGTTCCGCATGACGGTCACGGCGACCGGTTCCGGCCTCGATGTCGCGGTTCACGAGTCCGGCAAGCTCGGCGAGAACCAGCGCCGCGTCGCCTCCAATTTCGTCATCGCCCAGGGGCTGGCCAGGCTTTCGATCGATGGCGAGATCATCATCGAGCCCAAAAAGCCGGTTGTCACGTTCGGCAGCGTCGCCGTCGCGGTGCCGCCGGGCGCCTTCCTGCAGGCGACCGAGGCTGCCGAGCAGGCGATGGCCGACATCGTCGGCCGGCACCTCGCGCGCACCAAAAAGGTCGCCGACCTCTTCGCCGGCTGCGGCAGCTTCGCGCTGCGCCTCGCCGCCAGGTCGGAGGTCCATGCGGTGGAGGGGGATGCGGCAGCGCTTTCGGCGCTCGACCGGGCATTCCGTTTCGCCAGTGGTCTGAAGCGGGTGACCAGCGAACGCCGCGACCTGTTCCGGCGGCCGCTCACGTTCAAGGAACTGAATGCCTTCGACGGCGTCGTCTTCGATCCGCCCCGCGCCGGCGCCGAAGACCAGTCGAAGCAGATTGCCCGTTCCGACGTGCCGCTGGTCGTCGCGGTTTCCTGCAATCCGGTTACGCTGGCGCGCGACTTGCGCATCCTCGTCGATGGCGGCTACGCCCTGAAAAGCGTGACGCCGATCGACCAGTTCCTGTGGTCGCCGCATGTTGAGGCCGTCGCGCTTCTGGAGAAGCCGAAGCGAAGGCGGTAGCGAGTCCGCACTTGTTGAGCTTGAATTTCGCGTAAAATGAGCATACTTTGAACGTGTTCTGTTCAAAATGTGCTAGGAACCTGTTATGATTACCGCAGCTCTCGATATCAGAGCATCGCGCTTTGGCGACGAGCGGACGCCATTTCTTTCGGCAAGACGGGTGGCTGAACTGCTGGGTGTCAATCTGACCGAACTGGCGGGCCTGATCGGCGTCGCGCGCAATACGCTTGCCGCCAAGACCGGCGCGCGCAAGGTCGACGCCGCATTGAGTCCGATTGTCCGTATCCTTGCGATGGCAGGCGAGATGGCCGGCGATGAACAGCGTGCGGCGATCTGGTTCAAGCATCAGCCGATCCCCGGCTGGGCGGGAAAGACCGCCTACGATCTCGTTCGAGAGGGCAAGACGGACAAGGTGCTTGCCTATCTGGAGGCAGTCCGCTCCGGCATCTATGCCTGAAAACAGACTGAGCCTATGGCGCGCCTTCGTGCCGCGTTGGGCGCATCTGCCGCTTTCCGGCGAAGGAGCAGCCCGCTTTGGCGGTCGCTGGAATCCAGTGGGCGCCACGACGATCTATGCGGCGGGCGAGTTGTCCACTGCCTGGGCGGAGTACAATCAGGGCTTTGTCCAGCATCCGGCGCTGATTGCGCAACTCGCACTTTCAGGCGCGCGCCTGGCCGACCTTACGGACGCTGATGTGCTGACCAGGCTCGGCGTAACGGCGGACATTCACCGATGTGAATGGCGCGACATCATGGATCAGGGCCTTGTGCCTGAGACGCATACGCTGAGAGATCGCCTGATTGCCGATGGGCAGCATGGCGTGATCTACCCGTCCTTCATGTCGCCCGGCGGCACATGCGTGGCGCTGTGGCGATGGAACGAGAGCAACACACCCCGTCTGAAGGTCATCGATCCCGACCATCGCTTGCCGAAAACGGTGGCTTCATGGCTTTAATGCATGTCGCGCAAACGTGTGAAGCGGTTTTGCGATAACGACATGCATAAAACAACACCCTAAAGCGCGTCGCATGAGGCCGGTCAAACGCGACGCGCTTTAGGGGCAGTTCGAGCCGGCCGCGCCGCCGCGCTTCGGCCAGCACACCCGCGTCCATTTCTTCCAACGTCTTCGGCCTGTCTCTATGGGGCAGGGATCCAAACACGTCTTCTGGCCGTGTCTCGGCGAAGACTGGCGCAGGCTTCAGTAGCACGCCCTCCGGAGTATCTTCGACCAGAAGACGTGTGCCGGCGTCCCATTCCCTCCGCTTGCGGATCGCGCTGGGCAGGGTGACCTGCCCCTTGGTCGAGACAGTGGTTACGAGTCTTTCCGGGTTGGCCATCGCGGCGCATCCTCTGAATGTAAGACAAAAACCGCAGCTTCTATCAAACCCGCGTTCCGCCAACCGTCATCTGGTTCATCCTGAGGTGCGGCTGGCCAACGCCGACCGGCACGCCCTGGCCGGCCTTGCCGCACATGCCGATGCCGGTGTCGAGCTTCATGTCGTTGCCGATCATCGCAACCCGATGCATGGCATCCGGCCCATTGCCGATCAGCATGGCGCCCTTGATCGGCTGCGTCACCTTGCCGTTCTCGATCATGTAGGCCTCGGTGCAGCCGAACACGAATTTTCCCGAGGTGATGTCGACCTGGCCGCCGCCGAAGGAGACGGCATAGATGCCGTTCTTGACCGAGGCGATGATTTCGTCCGGCTCCATGTCTCCTGAAGTCATATAGGTGTTGGTCATGCGCGGCATCGGCTGGTGCGCGTAGCCTTCGCGCCGTCCGTTGCCGGTGGCGTTCATGCCCATCAGCCGGGCGTTCTGGCGATCCTGCATATAGCCGACAAGCTTGCCGTCGTCGATCAGCACATTGCGGGCCGACGGCGTGCCTTCATCGTCGACGGTCAGCGAGCCGCGCCGCTCGGCCATGGTGCCGTCGTCGACGACGGTGACACCTTTTGCTGCCACCTGCTGGCCCATCAGCCCGGCGAAGGCCGATGTCTTCTTGCGGTTGAAGTCGCCTTCCAGCCCGTGGCCGACGGCCTCGTGCAGCATGACGCCCGGCCAGCCGCTGGACAGCACGATGTCAAAGGTGCCGGCCGGCGCCGGAATGGCCTCGAGGTTGACCAGCGCTTGCCGCAGCGCCTCCTTGGCGGCGTGTTTCCAGCTGTCCTCGACCAGGAATTCGCCAAACCCTTTGCGTCCGCCCATGCCGAAGGAGCCGCTCTCCTGGCGGTCGCCGTTGCCTACCACCACCGACACGTTGATCCTGACCAGCGGGCGGATGTCGCGCACCATCTGGCCGTCGGCACGCACGATCTCGACATGCTGCCAGGAGGCGGCGAGCGACGCCGTCACCTGCCGCACGCGCGAATCCTCGGCTCGCAGCCACGCATCGATTTCCTGAAGGAGCTTGGCCTTGGCCTCGAAGGAGGGCGAGGGGATCGGGTTGTCGTCGCCATAGAGATGGCGGTTGGTGCGGGCGGGAGCCGCAGCAAGCGTGCCGGAATAGCCGCTCTTGACGGTTGACACAGCGTCGGCCGCGCGCAGCAGCGATGCTTCCGAAAGATCGCTGGAATGCGCGTAGCCGCTCGCTTCGCCGGCGACCGCGCGCAGGCCAAAGCCTTGGTCCGTGTTGAAATTGGCGGTCTTCAGCCGGCCATTGTCGAACATCAGCGCTTCGCTCTCGCTGTATTCGAGGAACAACTCGCCGTCGTCGGCGCCGTTGATGGTCTCGGCGACGATCTGCTTGATGCGATCGTCGGAAATGTCGAATTGGCCGATCAGGCTGTTCATGGCGCGGTCCGTCCGTGGAAAGAGATTGTCCTCACGATGTAGGCGCGAAGGTGCGCCCAGACAATCGGCAATGACCATTGTCTGTACATGACCCCGAAAATCGGAATCGATTTTCGGAAAGGATCATGCGCAAAATCGAAGCGCTGCAGCGTCCTTTGCGCGCCCTTGAATGCGCGGCGCTGTAGCCAAAGGCGGTCACAATCTCATTTTCGTCAGCAGGGTTTTGGGCCTCGCGCCCGTCTCAAGGCAGCGCGGCGAAACCGTCGGCGAAACCCTTGAGCTCGACCGGAATGCCGATGCCTTCCTCCGGCGTCTGGAAGACGATGAAGGTGGCCGACGTTCCGGTTTTCAGCGTGTCGAGCAGCGGCTTTTCGAGAATGACCTCGGCATAGCAGCCGTCCTGGAAGCAGCGCACGAAATAGGCCCGGCCGATGTCCTTGCCGTCGACATTGAGGCCGAGCCCGTTGGGCAGCAGCACGCCGAGCGGCGCCAGCACGCGCAGGATTTCGGCCTTGTTGTCGGCGGTGCGCAGCACGACGACGGAAAGCCCCATCTCGGGACGGTCTTCGGCGACGACGTTCTGCATCATCACGCATTGTTCCGAGGTGGCGCCAGCCGGCGTGTCGCAGATGATCGACCATGCGCCATGCGTCGTCCGCACCTTGCCGCTTGGCTGCGCGGCATTGGCCTGGCTGACGCCAAACGAGCCAACATAGGACAGGCCGATCCCGGACAGACCAACGCCAGATAGGCCAACGCTACACACGGCAGCGAGAAGGATGGCCTTTGCCAAGCTTCTAGAAAGCCCAAGTCCCCAAAGCCAAGAGTTCATGACGGCTCCATTGCGAATCACGGCACTTTAAGCCGCGCCAAGGGCAAGTAAAGGATGAGACCACTGCCGGCCTGCCTCGACCAAGGCAATTGTGCGCTTTTCCGTGCCAAATTCGCCCGAATTGCGACGGCCCGGCGCATTTTGCCGGGACACTCCGCCGCTCGGGCATTCGCGGGTCCGACACCGCCGCGGCCGCCGCCACAAGGCGCAGCCGCGCTTGCGCGCAAAAATGCCGCACGGTTTCCCCCGCTCCTTTCTTGCAGAGGCAAATAGAGTATGGTTTGAACCAGCCTCGGGACTATCCGGGATTCCCGTCCCGGCGTTGTTCGATATTCTTGCGGTCCGATCGCGAGGAACTGGGAGATAATGACGGCAATGAGAAAATTCCTAGCAGGCGCCAAACTCCTGGCAAGCGCTGCCGCCACACTGTTCACCGGCGCGTCCGCCCATGCGGCCCAGCCTGCGCCGTGGGAGATGAGCTTCCAGCCCGCCGCCACCGACATGATGCGGCAGATCGCCTGGTTCGAGGGCTATACGCTGTGGTTCATCGTGCCGATCACCCTCTTCGTGCTCTTTCTCATCGCCTATTGCATCCTGAAGTTTCGCGCGAGCGTCAACCCGACCCCGTCGCGCACCAGCCACAACACGCTGATCGAGGTGATCTGGACGGTTGGGCCGGTCGTCGTCCTGCTCCTGCTCGCCATCCCTTCGTTCCAGCTCCTGACCGCGCAATACACACCGCCGGAGGAAGCCAAGCTGACCGTCAAGGCGACGGGAAACCAGTGGAACTGGGATTACGAATACCAGACCGAAAACACGCTTTCCTTCAACTCGGCGATCCTGGCGGATTCTGACCGCGCCGCGGCCGGCAAGGAGGACCGCGGCGCTTATCCGCGCCTGCTCGCCGTCGACAACGAGATGGTGGTGCCGGTCAACACCATGACCCGGGTACTGGTGACGGCGGCAGACGTGATCCACGCCTTTGCCATGCCGTCCTTCGGCATCAAGACCGACGCGGTTCCGGGTCGCATCAACGAGGTCTGGTTCAAGGCGGAAAAGGAAGGCCTCTATTACGGCCAGTGCTCGGAGCTCTGCGGCAAGGACCACGCCTTCATGCCGATCGCGATCCGCGTCGTCTCCGACGCCCAGTACAAGACCTGGCTGGCAGCAGCCGGCACCGACCTTCCCGGCGCCAACAAGGCGCTGATGGCCGAGGTCGACGGCAAAGACAAGGTAGCGGCCGCCGGCAACTGATGCCGCGACCAGAAAAGATCAGGGAACGGAGCCGAACATGGCAGACGCTGCAGCTCACGACCACGACCACAAGCCGTATCATGGCTGGGTGCGGTGGGTGTATTCGACCAACCACAAGGATATCGGCACACTCTACCTGATCTTCGCGATCATGGCGGGCTGCGTCGGCGCTGCCCTTTCGGTCGTCATGCGTATGGAACTGCAGGAGCCTGGGATCCAGATTTTCACCGGCCTGGCGCAGATGGTCTACGGCTTGAACGCCGACGCTGCGCTCGACGGCGGCAAGAACATGTACAATGCCTTCACCACCGCCCATGCGCTGATCATGATCTTCTTCATGGTCATGCCGGCGTTGATCGGCGGCTTCGCCAACTGGATGGTGCCGATCATGATCGGCGCGCCGGACATGGCATTCCCGCGCATGAATAACGTCTCGTTCTGGTTGCTGCCACCGGCTTTCATCCTTCTGATCATCTCGGCCTTCGTGCCGAGCGCGCCTGGCGCCTACGGCGTCGGCGGCGGCTGGACGATCTATCCGCCGCTATCGACCTCGGGCCAGCCCGGACCGGCGATGGATCTTGCGATCCTGTCGCTGCACATCGCCGGCGCCTCATCGATCCTCGGCGCCATCAATTTCATCACCACCATCTTCAACATGCGCGCGCCTGGCATGACGCTGCACAAGATGCCGCTGTTCGCCTGGTCGGTGCTGATCACCGCTTTCCTGCTGCTGCTGTCGCTTCCGGTTCTGGCCGGCGGCATCACCATGCTTTTGACCGATCGCAATTTTGGCACCACCTTCTTCGCGCCCGACGGCGGCGGCGACCCGATCCTGTTCCAGCACCTGTTCTGGTTTTTCGGGCACCCGGAAGTCTACATCCTGATCCTGCCGGGCTTCGGCATCGTCAGCCACATCGTCTCGACCTTCTCCAGGAAGCCTATCTTCGGCTATCTCGGCATGGCCTATGCCATGGTGGCGATCGGGGCGGTCGGCTTCATCGTCTGGGCGCACCACATGTACACGACCGGCCTGTCGCTCGACACGCAGCGCTATTTCGTCTTCGCCACGATGGTTATCGCGGTGCCGACGGGCGTGAAGATATTCTCGTGGATCGCCACCATGTGGGGCGGGTCGATTTCGCTCAAGACCCCGATGCTGTGGGCGATTGGCTTCATCTTCCTGTTCACCGTCGGCGGCGTTACCGGCGTCCAGCTTGCCAATGCCGGTCTCGACCGCCCGCTGCACGACACCTATTACGTGGTCGCGCATTTCCATTATGTGCTGTCGCTGGGCGCGGTCTTTGCCATCTTCGCCGGCTGGTACTACTGGTTCCCGAAGATGACCGGCTACATGTATTCGCCTGTCATCGCCAATACCCACTTCTGGGTTACCTTCGTCGGCGTCAACCTCGTCTTCTTCCCGCAGCATTTCCTCGGACTTTCAGGCATGCCGCGCCGCTACATCGACTATCCGGATGCGTTTGCCGGCTGGAACATGGTGTCGTCCTACGGCTCGTATATTTCGGGCGTCGGCGTGGTCATCTTCCTCTATGGCGTGTTCGAGGCCTTCCAGAAGAAGCGGGTGGCCGGCGCCAATCCATGGGGCGAGGGTGCGACGACGCTTGAATGGCAGCTGCCTTCGCCGCCGCCCTTCCACCAGTGGGAACAGCTGCCGAAGATCAAATAGGCTTCTGCCTGGGCGAATACTGAATCGCCGGTTCGCCCGGCGGTTTTGGCCAACGGAATGATGGACTTTAAGTACGCATGGCCCTTGTCGACGACACCTTGACTGACGAACCGGGCTTTCGCATGTCGGAAGCGACGGCGGGCGATTTCTTCGCACTGTTGAAGCCGCGCGTCATGTCGCTGGTGGTGTTCACCGCCTTTGTCGGCCTGGTCGCGGCACCTGTGGCCATCAATCCGCTTCTGGCGGTGATCGCGATCCTGGCCATTGCCATCGGGGCTGGCGCGTCCGGCGCGCTCAACATGTGGTATGACGCCGATATCGATGCGGTGATGACCAGGACCGCCGGCCGTCCGGTGCCGGCCGGCCGCATCCGGCCAGGCGAGGCGCTGAGTTTCGGCCTGGTGCTGTCGGTGCTGTCGGTGATGACGCTCGGCGTGCTGGTCAATTGGTTGTCGGCGACGCTCCTGGCCTTCACCATCTTCTTCTATGCCGTCGTCTACACGATGTGGCTGAAGCGCTGGACGCCGCAGAACATCGTCATCGGCGGTGCTGCCGGCGCCATTCCGCCGGTGATCGGCTGGGCCGCGGTGACCGGAACCGTCAGCCTGGAAAGCGTCGTCCTGTTCCTGATCATCTTCCTGTGGACGCCGCCGCATTTCTGGGCGCTCGCCCTCTTCAAGTCCGAGGACTATGCCAGGGCCGGCATCCCGATGATGCCGAATGTCGCCGGCCAGGCTTCGACCCGACGCCAGATCTTTGCCTACGCGCTGATCCTTGCCCCGGTTGGCGTGCTGCCATGGATGCTCGGTTTCACCACGCCCGCCTACGGCGTCTTTGCGGTGCTGCTTGGTGCCGGCTTCGTCTGGTATGCGTGGCAGGTGCTGCGGACGGCGGACGACGACCATGTGATGAAGCCGGCCAAGGCATTGTTCGGCTATTCGCTGCTCTACCTCTTTGCCATTTTCGCCGTCTACCTTGCCGACTGCGTTGTCGGGCGCGTGCTGACCATGGGCGGAGCATGACCATGGCCGACAAGAAGCTTGAACTCGTCACGCTGACGGAGCGCCAGCAGAAGGCCCGGCGCAACCGCTCGGTGGCCATCGGCCTGGCGCTGGCGGTGCTTGTCGTCATCTTCTACATCGCGACCGTCGTGAAATTCGGTAACAACCTCACCGGAACCATGTGAGGCTCAAGATGAACCGCCAAACAGTGACCAATCCTCAAAAGAAGAACACCAACCGCGTCGTCGCCGGCGTCTGCATCGCCTTTTTCGGCGGCATGATCGGCATGGCCTATGCCGCGGTGCCGCTCTACGCGATGTTCTGCCAGGCGACCGGTTACGGCGGCACTGTGAAACGCGCAACGCAGCAATATGCCGACCGGGTGCTCGACCGCGATATCACCATCCGTTTCGACGCCAACACAGCCGGCGTGCCCTGGCAGTTCGAGCCGGTCGCCCGCTCCGTCACCATCAAGATAGGCGAGACGGCGCAGGCGCATTATAGCGCCACGAACAAATTCGTCCGCGCCACCACGGCCCGCGCGACCTTTAATGTGCAGCCGGAATTTGCGGGATCTTACTTCAACAAGGTCGAGTGTTTCTGCTTTACCGATACGACGCTGAAGCCTGGCGAGACGCTGGACATGCCGGTCGTGTTCTATGTAGATCCCGACATCGTCAATGCGCCGGAATTGAAGGACCTGAAGACGATTACCCTGTCCTACACGATGTTCCCGGTCGAGAAGAACGAGAAGAAGAAGCCGGTCGTGTTGTCAGTGCCGGCCGAAGGCACAAGCAACAAAGTTTCACATACCGAACGAAGCCTCGGGGGTTGATATGGCAGACGCGCACGCAAAACCACAACATGATTACCATCTCGTCGACCCGAGCCCGTGGCCTTTCCTCGGCTCGGTCGGTGCGTTGATCACCGCGATCGGCGGCGTCTGTTACATGCAGTATCTCAAGGGCGGCGATTTCCCGATCTTCGGCTTCAACATCGCCAATCCGTGGCTGTTCTTCATCGGCCTCTTGATCGTCATCTACACCATGTACGCCTGGTGGTCGGATACCATCAGGGAAGCGCATGAAGGCCACCACACGCGTGTCGTGTCGCTGCATCTGCGCTACGGCATGATCATGTTCATCGCTTCCGAGGTGATGTTCTTCGTCGCCTGGTTCTGGGCTTTCTTCGACGCCAGCCTGTTTCCCGGCGAGGCACAGCAATATGCCCGCGCCACCTTCACGGGCGGTGTCTGGCCGCCGAAGGGCGTTGAGGTCCTCGACCCCTTCCACCTGCCGCTCTACAACACCGTCATCCTGCTTCTGTCGGGCACTACGGTGACCTGGGCGCACCACGCGCTGCTTCATGGCGACCGTAAGGGGCTGATCAACGGCCTGGTGCTGACCGTCGGTCTCGGCATCCTGTTCACCATGGTGCAGGCTTACGAATACATGCACGCGCCGTTCGGCTTCAGGGATTCGATCTACGGCGCCACTTTCTTCATGGCGACCGGCTTCCACGGCTTCCACGTCATCATCGGCACCATCTTCCTGCTGGTCTGCCTGGTCCGCGCGATGAAGGGCGACTTCACGCCCAAGCACCATTTCGGCTTCGAGGCCGCCGCCTGGTACTGGCACTTCGTCGACGTGGTCTGGCTGTTCCTGTTCGCGTCGATCTATGTCTGGGCCTCGAGCGGCGCGGTCATCGAAGGCCACTGAAATCTTCCTGAGGAAATCGATGAGGCGGCTGCGGCGACGTGGCCGCCTTACCTTTTGGGGTGAAGGGCATTAAAGCGCGTCGCGGCTGAATGGATTCATGCGACGCGCTTTAAGTTCTTGTTTTTATGCATGTCGTTATCGCAAAACCGCTGCGCACTTTTGCGCGACATGCATTAAGGTATCGGAATGAGTGACGACAAGGCGATCTGGCCAGCAATCGATCCGATTTCGGCTGGCCTGCGCGGCCGCTGCCCGCGCTGCGGCGAGGGCCGGCTGTTTTCCGGCTTCCTCACCGTTGGCGAACGCTGCGCCAATTGCGGCCTCGACTATTCCTACGCCGATGCCGGCGACGGTCCGGCGGTGTTCGTCATCCTGATCATCGGCTTCATCGTCGTCGGGCTGGCGCTGTGGATGGAGGTGACGCTCAGCCCGCCGCTCTGGCTTCATTTTCTGCTGTGGATACCGCTGACGCTGGTGCTTTGCCTGGGCGCGCTCAGGCTGATCAAGGGTGTGCTCCTGACGCTGCAATACCGCAACAAGGCGGCAGAGGGCAGGCTGGACCTCGGCGAATGAGCACGACATCCGCTTCGATTGCGGGCCGTTCGCGGCCGAAGGCGGCATTGCTGCTTGGGCTTGGCCTCGTGCTGTTCTTCATCCTGCTGGCGCTCGGCACCTGGCAGGTCCAGCGCCTGTACTGGAAAGAGGGTCTTCTCCAGACCATCGACCAGCGCACGCACTCAGCGCCCGTGCCGTTGGCCGAGGTCGAAAAGCGGTTTGCCGCCAGCGGCGATGTGGATTACACGCCGGTGACGGCATCAGGCACGTTCCTGCATCAAGGCGAGCGACATTTCTTCGCGACCTGGGAAGGCCAGTCCGGTTTCGATGTCTTCACGCCCTTGCATCTGGAGGACGGCCGCTTCGTTCTGATCAATCGCGGCTTCGTGCCGTACGATCTCAAGGACGCTGCCAAGCGCCCGCAAAGCCATGGTGCGGGCCAGGTAACGGTGACGGGGCTCGCCCGCAATCCGCTGCCGGCAAAGCCCTCGATGATGCTTCCCGACAATGATCCGCAGAAAAACATCTTCTACTGGAAGGATCGCGACGCCATGGCGGCCAGCGCCGGTCTGCCGGCCGGCGCGGGGCTGGTGCCATTTTTTATCGACGCGGACGCCACGCCGAACCCGGGCGGGCTGCCGGTCGGCGGCGTGACAATCATCGACCTGCCGAACAGCCATTTGCAATATGCCGTAACCTGGTACGGCCTTGCCGCTGCCCTTGCCGGCGTCCTCATCTTCAGGCTTCGCCGCCCGGCGAAAGAAGAATGATCAGCACTGGTGCCCTTGACAGGGCAGGGGTGCGCACCTCATTTCGCGCCTTGAGTTCAAGACTTGAGTTCACGCTACGACCAACCGGCCGGGAATCATGCTTCACACGACCACAAAGCCACCGCTGACGATAAGGCTCTGCCAGCCGCGCGGCTTCTGCGCCGGCGTCGACCGCGCCATCCAGATCGTCGTGCTGGCGCTGAAGAAATATGGCGCGCCGGTCTATGTTCGCCACGAGATCGTCCATAATCGCTACGTCGTCGAGGGGCTGCAAAGCCTCGGTGCGGTGTTCATCGAGGAGCTCTCCGAGATACCGGCTGAGCATCGTCAGAGCCCGGTCGTCTTTTCGGCGCATGGCGTGCCGAAGTCGGTGCCGGCGGACGCCCAGGCGCGCAACCTCTTCTATCTCGACGCCACCTGCCCGCTGGTGTCGAAGGTCCACAAGCAGGCAATGCGCCATCAGCGGCTCGGCCGTCATGTGCTTCTGATCGGCCATGCCGGCCACCCGGAAGTGATCGGCACGATGGGGCAGTTGCCGGACGGCGCCGTCACCTTGATCGAGACCGAAGCCGACGCCGCGAATTTGGTGCCCGCCGACCCGCAGGCGCTCGGGTTCGTCACCCAGACGACGCTGTCGGTCGAGGACACCGCCGGCATCATTCGGGTGCTTAAGGATCGTTTTCCCGATTTGCATGCGGCGGCAGCGGAATCGATCTGCTACGCCACCACCAATCGCCAGGAAGCGGTCAAGGAGACCGCCGCGGGTGCCGATCTCTTCCTGATCGTCGGCGCTCCCAACTCCTCAAATTCGCGGCGTCTCGTCGAAGTGGCCGAACGCGCCGGCGCCTCGATGTCGCTTCTGGTGCAGCGCGCCTCCGAAATTCCATGGACCGAGATCGCCGGCATCTCGACGCTCGGTCTTTCGGCAGGTGCCTCGGCACCGGAAATCATCGTCGACGAGATCATCGATGCGTTCCGGCAGCGCTTCGACGTAACCATCGAGCTGGCGGTGACGGCGACGGAAACCGAGGATTTTCCGGTGATGCGGGTGCTGCGCGACGTCGAGCTGACGGCCGCCGACATGGCTTTCGTCAACGGGGCCGCGTAAGGTTCATGGCGGTTTACACCGACGTCAACGAAGGCGAGCTCGGCGCGTTCCTCAAGGCCTATCCAGTCGGCGATCTCCTGTCCTACAAGGGCATAGCCGAAGGCACCGAGAACTCGAACTTCCTGCTGCACACGACCAGCGGCTCCTACATCCTGACGCTCTACGAAAAGCGCGTCGACAAGGCCGACCTGCCGTTCTTCCTCGGCCTCATGAGCCATCTCGCCAGGAAGGGCATTTCCTGCCCGCTTCCGGTGACCGCGCATGATGGCGACGTCATCGGAACGCTTGCCGGCCGGCCGGCGGTCATCATCACCTTCCTCGAAGGCGTTTCGCTGCGGCGGCCGACATCAGCGCACTGCGGCGAGGTCGGCAAGGCGCTGGCGGCGCTGCATCTGGCCGGCGCCGACTTTCCGATGACCCGTCCGAATGCCCTTGCCATCGATGGCTGGCGCAAGCTGTGGAGCGCCTCTCGCCCTCGCGCCGACGAGGTCGAGCCGGGACTGGCGGCCGAGGTCGATGCCGACTTCGCCGATTTCGAGAGGAACTGGCCGAACGGCCTGCCGGAAGGCATCATCCATGCCGATCTTTTCCCCGACAACGTCTTCTTCCTCGGCGAGAAACTGTCGGGGCTGATCGACTTCTATTTCGCCTGCAACGATCTCTACGCCTATGATGTCGCTACCTGCCTCAATGCCTGGTGCTTCGAGAAGGATTTTTCCTTCAACCTGACCAAGGGCACGGCGCTGCTTGCCGGCTACCAAAGCGTGCGGCCCTTGAGCGGCGAAGAGAAAGCTGCGCTGCCGATGCTGGCGCGCGGCTCGGCACTGCGCTTCATGCTGACCCGGCTTTACGACTGGCTGATCATTGCCAACGGCGGGCTGGTCGTGAAACGCGATCCGACCGAATATATCAGGCGTATGCGTTTCCACCGGGCGATCAAATCTCCTTCCGAATACGGACTGACATGACCAAGCGCGTCGAAATCTTTACCGATGGTGCCTGTTCGGGCAATCCGGGGCCTGGCGGCTGGGGGGCTGTCCTGCGCTTCAAGGGCGTCACGAAGGAACTGTCGGGCGGCGAGGCTGCTACCACCAACAACCGCATGGAACTTTTGGCCGCCATCTCGGCGCTCAATGCGCTGAAAGAACCCTGTGCGGTCGATCTTTATACCGACAGCAACTATGTCAAGGACGGCATTTTCAGCTGGATCGACGGCTGGAAGCGCAACGGCTGGAAGACCGCTGCCAGGCAACCGGTGAAGAATGCCGAACTGTGGCAGGCGCTCGACGAGGCCCGCAACCGTCATCAGGTGATCTGGCATTGGGTCAAGGGCCATGCCGGCCATCCGGAGAACGAGCGTGCCGACGAATTGGCGCGGCTCGGCATGGCGCCGTTCAAGAACAAGACGGCCAGGCCCGCGCCCGTTTCGGCTGGGGAAAACACCCAAGCCAAACAGCCGGCAGCCAGGAAACTGCGCCGCTCGACCCAAAGCTACTGACCAGTCTGGGCTACTGACCAGTCTGGACTACTGACCAGTCTGGTCCGCCATATTCAGCGGATCAGCAGCGCTGTGCCGAAAAGTCCGAGAGCGAACACAGTATGCGATACGAGGTTGAGGGCGCGGATCTGCATCGGGTTGGGGCGCTTTGACGCGGCCCAACCGGCGCCCATGCCGGGCGCCAGCAGGAACCAGCCGGCGCCTACGGTGACGATGCCGAGGATGAAGGCCGGCAGGAAGGTCGGCGCGGCCAGCCACGCCGCTCCAGCCAAAACGGCCAGAATGATGCCGTAGACGATGCCGACAAAATAGTGGAAGGCCCAGCCCAGTGCCGATTCATGCGCATAGGGTGCTGCCTCGCCGATATCGTCATGGAAGACCTTGCCGTCCCTCAGGTGCCAGACCCAGCGACCAACCAGTCCCCAGTTCGGCCGTGGCTGAGCAAACACCGTGTTCAGGAAAATCGCCCAGAGGTCCATGAGCGCCGTGGCGCCGATGCCGATCGCCACAGCGCGCCAGAAGTGGTCAAACATCATTGAGATCCCCTAAAAGCAGGCAATTCCCGAACAGCGTTCTTTGCACGCCCAATTGGACGCGCAGCTGCCGAAACAAGCGCGATCGTCGGGCCAAAGGAGCGTGAAAACCTCGGCCTATGCTGTCGCCAAAACGGAAAGTTGTTCGAGAATGTGAGCAGCACCGGATTCATCAACGCCAGG
Source organism: Mesorhizobium sp. WSM4844 (assembly GCF_055811775.1). Taxonomy (NCBI): domain Bacteria; kingdom Pseudomonadati; phylum Pseudomonadota; class Alphaproteobacteria; order Hyphomicrobiales; family Phyllobacteriaceae; genus Mesorhizobium; species Mesorhizobium sp. WSM4844. The sequence goes on from NZ_JBVVQB010000001.1 coordinate 26,397, forward strand.
CTTTGTCTCGACATTGAGCGCGGCGACCTTGCCGTCGTCGACGATCATCGAAAACCGCTTCGAGCGCAGCCCCATGCCACCGCCGGAAAGGTCGGCGTCGAGACCGATCGACTTGACGAAATCGCCATTGCCGTCGGCAAGATAGAGGATCTTGCCTTCACCGCCGCTGAAGCGGGCCCAGGCGCCCATCACGTGGACATCGTTGACGGCGACGACGGCGATGGTGTCGACGCCGCGCGCCAGGATGGCGTCGGAATTGTCCAGAAAGCCGGGCAGATGGTTGTTGGAGCAGGTCGGCGTGAAGGCGCCGGGAACAGCGAACAGCACCACCTTCTTTCCCGAGAAAATGTCGGCCGTCGTGATCGCTTTTGCGCCGTCGGCAGTCATCGTCTTGAAGGTCGCTTGGGGCAGCTTGTCGCCAACGGCAATCATCATCGTGGTCCTCGTTTTGACAAATGGAAGGGAGTGTCCTTGCGATAGCGAATTCAGCCGTTTCCCGCAACTGTCGGGGTGGCCGGAGCAAGGGATGTTCGATCTGAACATCCTTTGCTGGGGATCAAGGGAACGGCAGCAGGCCTTCGACGGCGCCGGCCGCAGTTGTCAGCGTGTAGTAAAGTCCGCCATCCGTCGGCGTCGTCGTCGGTCTGTCGAGGATCGGCACGGTAAACACCAGCTTGCCGTCCTTTTCGCTGCGGGCCGGCACGCCGAACATGTAGTCCCGCTCGCCGGCGACGAAGAAATCCGCTGCTTTGGGATTGCCCGGAAAGCTCGCCTCGACAATCAGTGTCTCGCGGTCGCCCGGCAGGATATTGACGCCGAAATCGGGTCTTGCGGGAGCAGGCAGCGTTGCAAGCGCCGCCTTCACCAAAGCGGCGTCTTCGACATTGTCCGGATCGGAGCCCGGATCGATGGTCAGCTTTGTTTGCACCGGGATGCAGATCGTCTCACAAATTCCGAGAAAGATATCGGCAACGATGACGGCCGGCTCGTTCGGCGCCGACAGCGTGAACGTTACCGGCAGCGAAACCGGATGGTCGTAGCCGGCCCATTTGCCGGAGCCGTCGTCGTGGCGCTGGGGTGGTGGAAACGAAAACGTCGCGTTGGCAATGTTGGTGCTGGCCGAGATATCGATTTGCGGCGGCACGCCCGCGTCGCCCGGATCGCGCCAGTAGGTTTTCCAGCCAGGCTTGAGCGAAATATCGAGGACGCCATGGATGCGTCCGGCTGTGTCGGGCTTGCCGCTGGTCACAAGGCGTACTTTGCCGCCTTCGCTTTCGTACCAGATCGACGAGGAGGCTGCGGCGGGAAGACCGGTTCCACATCCGACAGCGGCGCTGAGCAGCAGGACTTTCAAGCTTTGCATGGCGGTGATTTGAGCGTCCGTTCATGGCTGCGCAATGACTTCATGGCGTCGCTGCTATCATATTTGCGTGACCTCGGGCACAGCTTTGCGTGCCTTGGATGCACATCTGCGACCAAATCGCGCGCGGCGCATCTTTTCGGCGCTCCAGAAACGCGTTACGCTCCCCTCATGGACTTGTTGCGCCACAAGAAGATGGCTGCGGGACGCGGCTTTCTCGACGACCAGTTCCTGATTGCCATGCCCGGCATGAAGGACGACCGCTTCACGCGCTCCGTCATCTATATTTGCGCGCACAGCGACGAAGGCGCGATGGGCCTGGTCATCAACCAGACACAGCAGATGCTGTTTCCGGATCTGCTCGTGCAACTCGGCATCATGAACGAACAGGAGGCGATCCGCTTGCCCGCGCAGGCCCGCGACTTCGTCGTCCGCAACGGCGGACCGGTGGACCGCAGCCGCGGCTTCGTCCTGCATTCGGGCGACTACCGGGTGGAATCGTCGCTGGCCGTCTCCGACGACATTTGCCTGACCGCGACCGTCGACATATTGCGCGCCATTTCGTCGGGCCGCGGGCCGCGGCACGCGCTGATGGCGCTCGGCTATTCGGGCTGGGGCGCCGGTCAGCTGGAAAGCGAAATCGCCGAGAACGGTTGGCTGACCTGCCCGGCAAATGCGGAGCTTCTGTTCGATACCGACATCGAACGCAAATACGACCGGATACTCGCTTCGATCGGTATCGACCTCGCGCATCTCAGCCTGGCCGCTGGTCACGCCTAATGCATGTCGCGCAAAAGCATGCCCTCGGGCTTGACCCGTGGGTGTGTAGCGGTTTTGCGATAGCGACATGCATAAAACGACAACCTAAAGCGCGTCGCGTGAGGCCGATCAACGCGACGCGCTTTAGAAGTGAAAACCCGATACCTGGCTGGTTACCGCCGCATTGCCATCGCCAGCCGTTTGCCCAGATCGTAGACGAGATTCTCGAAACCCGACGTCCAGGACAGATCAGCCTGTTTCACGCGCGTTTCGACATCGCTGTATTTGCCGATGCGGGCTTCCAGGAAGGAGCGCAGGCGCTGGTGAAACTGGCCGACGGTGAGCTGTTTTCCCTCGGCCTTGAAGATCGCAATATTGAAGCGTGCCGCCTTGGGGAAGATTGTGCTGGCCGTGGCATTGGGCTTCTCATCGGCATTCGACAGGAGCGCTGCTGCCCCGTTGGTGCCAAGGAAATGGGGGAGGTAGAGATCCCTTTCATCCATGGCCTTCTCAAGACGAGCTTCGATGCGTTGCTTGGCCGCGAGAAGGTTCTTGGCCGCAAGTGCTGCCGACAGATAGGGATCGCGCCTGAATTCAAGGATGCGCTGTTCTTCGGCCTTGTCCTCGACGAAATGGTATTCGCGCTTGCCCTCGGGGCGGGTCCGGATCAGTTCCGCTTCGTCGCCCAGGCCGAATTCTGCACCGTACCCCTTCACCGCCTCGAGCCATGTCTGGTCGAGGAATTGCATAAGACCAAGCGCCGACCCTTTAGACGGGCGATTGTTGATGTCGAAGGAGGATTCCTTCTCGGCGATCGCAAAAAGCGTGTCGGCAGGAAATTGGGTGTCCTTGGCTGCACGAAGGATTTCGCTGGCGATGTGCTGCGACACCTTGTACTCGCCGAACTCGTGCATCGACATGCCGAGGACGATCTGTTCCGCGCCTTGGGAAAGGATGGAGACGGTGCCCTTCAATGCCTGGGCCAGCGTGCGTTCTCCCTCGCGTCCAGAGGTCGATATGGTGTCTGGATCGATGATGTCGAACTCGGGCGCGGCCGAGGGAAAACTCAGAGCCGAGAACGGAACAGCAGTGGCAACCGCGGCTTCGGTCACGCCGTTGACCAGGACTCCCGAATAGACCGGCCATGGCATGGCTGCCACGGTCGCCGCCAGGCCAAGCCCCGCCATCCTTTTCGACAAAGGCCGTCCGCCCGAAAGGACGAAGGCTCCGCAAGCAAAGAATTCAAATGTTCTTTGGAGTGACGCCAGGTCCCCCTCCGTTCCTTGTCTAGCCGCCCAGATATTTTGGGGCAGGTCTATTTCCAACGTTGAGCCGTCAACGTCGAAAAAGACAAGAAGAACGGTCAGTGCTTCATTCAACTAGTCATGGATAATGGCGGCACAATGGCCACAGTGCGGCAAAATAATTCGAAATGTAAAACAAGCTGGTTTTAATCGAGGGCTGCGTAGCCGATGCGTTGCTTGTGAAGCCTCTCGATTGGCGAGCAGAAATTTCCCTGAGGTGGTCTGCCCTCGACCGCAGCCGGGCAATCCTTTCGGTTCTCGAACGGCAGATTGTGAATGAGCAGCCATTCTCGGCACAATACTCGATCGAACCAGTTCTCCGCTGGTGAGAGGTCATTTATCCTTTAGCTGTCGCCAGATTGGTGCTGGCCTCGAAGGCCAGTCCCGACCCGATGGTGTATGGCTGCAGCACGGACGCACTCTCGCTCACGATCGCCTCCACGACGCGCTTGCGTTCGTGATCACCCAATTCCTTGGCTATGGAACTCATCCCGACCAGCGCCATCGTATTCAAATGCAGGAAAGGTACGCCTTCCCCGAAATGGATGGTGCGCGAAACAATCCTCGATCGGACCTCGTGGAAGCCGGCGTCTCGCAGCAGCGCCTCAAGCGGAGCCGCTTCCCCGAAGCTGTACCGCTGATCGGCGATGGCGCCCAGATGACGCTCCGCGACGCGGCGCAGGTCGCGAAAGAACGGGATTTCGTCGTCCGGGCGCCACGTGGCGATTGCCAGCCTGCCACCCTTCGTCAGCGCGCGACGCATCTGCGCCGCCGCCGCGGGTTTGTCAGGAAAGAACTGCAGTCCTTGCTGGCAGACGACCACGTCGAACGTCTCACCACTACGCAGAGGCAACTCGCCGGCATTGCCCTGGCGCCAGTCGACGGCTGGTTCTACAGCCCGCGCCACGGCAAGCATGTCCGCGCTGACGTCGACACCGACGATAAATCCGGCTCCACCGAGCCGCTCTCTTGCAACGCGCGCCACTATTCCTGTTCCACAAGCGATATCGAGTACGCGATCGCCTGAAGACAATTCCAACTCGTCAAGAGCCATCTCGGCCCATGGACGGAAGAGAGGGCCGACGAGCCACCGCTCGTACATCTCCGGGAAACTTACCTGGTTCATTGCGTAGCTGGGCAAGGTCATGATCGTCCTCCCTCAGGGCGCATGACTATGGCGGATCTACTCCACCGGCACCAGCAGGTGCTCGCAAGGCGCGTCGGGCCACATCTGGCGCCATAGAATGACGTTCTGCGTCGACGAGAAGCGAAAACCCTTCAGCGGGCTTTGGACCTTCAGCCAGAGCGCTCCGTCGGGATGGCGACACTCTTCGCATCACGCGGCTTCGCCGCGTGCAAGGGCCGCCGCCTGCTCCAGACTCACGCCCTTGACCAGGGGGTCTGCGTGGCGATGCACCAGGCGCCATTCCGCCTCTTCGCGGCGATAGACCAAGGTAACCCGCAGCGGCCAATCCTGGGCCGGCAGACCGCCGACCTCGACGTGCGGGCGTTCAATGATCGCGAGGACCACCATGTCGGCGGAACCATAGGCTTGAAGAAGTTCGTGCTCGAAGGTCCCGTTCTTGAAAAAGCGGCCCATCGCCTCGATCCGCTCCGCAGTCAGTTCAGAAGCCCGCGTCGGCTTTCCGCCGAATGGAGACATCAGCAGGAAGTCCCCGGTATGTGGGATCACCTCGTAGTACTTCGTTATCTCCCCGCGCATCAGCGCCGAATTTGCTTCCGCAGAACGCTCGACGAGATCGGCAACCGTCTGGTCCATGGCAGGCTCCGCAAGAGCCTGTGCCGAGGCGTTCGTTAATCTTGCAGTTTGTGACAATGCCACGCCAGCGCTTGCTGCGGCGAGAAAGGAACGTCGTGATACTGGCATGCGGGTGGCTCCTGCATCTGTTTCCGATGCGAAGCGCGCCTTGCGCTGCTCCGCTTGCTCAGGAGATCGCACTTCGATGATGCTGAATCCAGTGATATGATTTCATCGACATGCTGAACAGGATTGATCTAAACCTCCTCGTTCTGTTTGAGATCGTGCCCGACGAGTGCCACGTGGGCCGAGCGGCCGAAAGGTTGAATCTGACGCATCTCAAATCAGCAAAGCTCAAGCCTCAGCGCTAAACGCCTAGCCTGGCCAATCGAACGTCTGGGCAGCTCGGACCATTGCCGCCGTCGCCGGGCTATAGGGCCGGCCCGGAATGCTAGCCAGGGACACCGTGCGTGCCACCGCGGGTTCGATCAGCGGACGCTGCAAAAGTTCAGGCGATGTCACCGAATATTCAGGCATGAAGGCGAAGCCGATCCGCGCCAGCACCATTGATTGGATCCAATCCTCGCGCTCGGAACGAAAGCGGGCATAAAGGCTGACGTTTCTTTCCCGGCACGCACCCATTACCAGGTCCCGCATTTCGCAGGACAGACGATCGACATAGGGTTCTTGAGAGAGATCGACCAACTTGATTGCATTGAGGCTCGCAAGCCGATGATCCGGCGCGAATACGACGACGTAACGCTCACTGTAGAGATCATGGACGCGGAACGCCGCTCCCAATCCCTCCAGCGGATTGAGAACGGCAACATCGAGATCGCCTTGCTCGAGCCTGTTTTTCAGTTCCTGGACGCTCGCCTCGCTAACTTCAAGCTCGACGCCATGATAGTCGCGCTGGAACTTTGCGAGGAACCGGGCGAGTTTCACATGGCCGATGGTCGACATGACGCCGAGGCGGATCGGCACCTGGTTGAGCAGCCTGAAATTGTCGGCAAGCGTTCTGGTTGCGTGGGCCTCCTGTATGATCTGCTGAAGATGCGGCAGAATGGAGCGCCCGAACTCACTCAGGAGGACGCGCTTTCCCTCGCGGTGGAACAAAGGCGCGCCAAGCTCATCCTCGAGCGTCTTGACCGCTTTGGTGAGCGCCGGTTGAGAGACATTGCAATCGGTGGCGGCCTTGGTGAAGTTCAGCATCTTCGCGGCGGCAAGCACGTAGCGGACCTGAAACATCTCCATGGCAAGCCCTCCCGAGGCGGTTCCACGAAACGACATTGTAATCCTTTCATCGATAACTGTCGGCTATCGATCGATAGAAAAAATGTCGTTCTCTTTCGCCCGCCGCTGCATTCAACTCCTGTGGTCACTGTTTACAGGAGGAGATCTGGAAATGACCGTCTACATGGTGGAACGCGACCTCAAGGGCATCAGCATGGAAGCTCTGGGAGATGCGCAGAAGGCGGCGATCAGCAAAGCCGCCGAGATGACCTCCAACGGCACCGACATCAGCTACCTGCGCTCGACCTTCGCACCGGAGGACGGGCGCTGCATGTGCCTGTTTGACGCTGCCTCCGATGTCGACGTGAAGCGTCTAAACGACGATGCGGGGCTGCCCTATCACAGAATCGTGCCGGCGCTCGATCTTACCCCATAGGGCCGGCGCGACCGGGCTCGTGATGGCTATCCGGGCCCGGTGTTCTTGCGGAGTTATGCAGCGCGTCAGTTTGAATCTTTGGAACGACGGAAGGGCCAAGTCGTTCGTGCTGCATCCGCCAGCCACACGCGTTGCCAGGAGAGTCGGAGCATGTTTGGCAATTCGGGCACCCTTCCTCTGCCTCGCCCGCTTGGGCGTCGTGTGGATACCCTTGCGCAGTCGTTCATGCGCCAGCGGCTCGGATCGCAGATGGACTTCTCGACCCCGCAGGGCGAGCCGGCGCTGTTGCCGCCCAACTCGGCGTCGTGGCGTATTTTCAAGAACCCGGTTGCGCTGTTCATCGGCGGGGTTACGGCGGTGCTGCTCGAATTGGCAGAGCCGCGGGTTCGCGACGCCATTTGGCAGCACAGCACATTCCGCTCCGACGCGCTCCGACGATTACGGCGCACTGGCCTCGCCGCCTTGGTCACGGTCTACGGTCCCCGGACCAAGGCCAAGGCCATGATTGAAGGTGTGGTCAGGATGCATGGGCGCGTTTCAGGCCGAACCAGCGAAGGTGAGCCATACGACGCCACCGACCCGGAGTTGCTGGACTGGGTGCAAGCGACGGCCGGGTTTGGTTTTATGGAGGCCTATCACATCTATGTGCATCGACTGCATTTTTTCGAACGGGATGCGATGTTCGCCGAGGCTCGCCCCGTCGCGCTTCTCTATGGTGCGGTTGACGCGCCCACGTCGCAGGCCGAGCTTTACGCGCTGTTCGACGTGATGAGGCAAAGACTCGTCGCATCGCCGATCGTCCTGGAATTCCTGCAGATCATGGAAGACATTCCCGTCTTGCCGGGGGTGGCTCAACCGCTTCAGCGGCCATTCCTGAAGGCGGCTGTCGAGATCCTGCCCCGCTGGGTCCGCAAGCGGTTGGCACTCGGCGACCACTGGACGTTGAAGCCGTGGGAGCGTGCTTTTGTGAAGACGACGGCTGCAATCTGCGAGCGCATCGTGCTCCCTTCATCTCCGGCCGTCCAATCGTGCCGTCGCCTCGGTCTTCCCGAGAACTATCTCTATCGCCGACAGAAGGCACCTAGACACGAGCAGCACGGTCGCGATCATGCGGGATCTGATGCCCGCATAGGGGAAAGCGACGGGTTAAAAGTGCGGCAATGGCCGCCCTAAGGGCGCGTATCTCGTGTTGGGGAATGTCCAGTGAAGGGCCCGAAAGCGACGATCAGCGGAGCCGGAACTTCCTATCATTTCGACCTGGCAGGCTGTCGGACATGCTCCGCTGGTAGCCGCCCAGCAAGTTCCCTCGCGATCCTGTTCAGGGCGTCGCGAGGCCGGTCCCGCGACGAGCCGCATCGACGCTCCACGCGCCGCCTCCCGCGAAAAAGAAGTACAGGAAAATGAAGCAGTAGAGGATCGACGAGTCGCCCTCGTTGACAACCGGAAAGAAGTTTTGCGGCGCATGCGCCATGAAATAGGCGACCGCCATGTTGCCGGACAGAATGAACGCGACGGGCCGGGTGAAGAGTCCGAGGGCAAGCAGCGCGCCTCCGATCAGCTCGATCAATGCCTGGATCACAATAAGCCCCGACAGTTGCATCGGCTCGGGAGCGGGCGGAAAATTGAAGAGCTTTTGAGTTCCGTGCTCCAGAAACAGCAGCGCCGACATGATCCTCACGACGCTTAACCACACCGGAGCCCAGGCAGAAATCTTGTCGAAATTCATCAGTTGGGCCTCCATCATGACCCGGTGATTCCGGGCAGCAGGCTGAATTATCAGCGGGTCAGCTCTTCGCACCGATTTCGCGAAGTCGGTATGATGCACAGCGCGAGCCGTAAACCAATACTCCCAGTTCACAGTCGCGTGACCGCCGGTCGTACTTTTGATGGAGTGCCGAGCCGCGGGAGCTGAGACCTTGCCGATGCGCTCCAGCGGGTGCCAATCGCCAGGCTCATGCCGCTCAAAAAGGGCAGCGATTTTGGGACAACGACATGAACAAGATCAAGCCCGGGTCAGCGGATACTGTTCCTTCAGCGTCCTCAGCACCTGATCGCCGGGCATCGGCGCGCCGAACATGAAGCTCTGCACATATTCGCAGCCCATCTGGCGCAGCTCGAGCGCATCGCTTTCGTCCGAAATGCCCTCGGCCACGACCGAAAGGCCGAGTTCATGCGCCATGTTGACCATCGATTTGAGCAGCACCGCGCGCTTCGGTGTGGTGTCGTCGACAAAGCTCTTGTCGATCTTGATCGTGTCGAAGGGAAAGCGCGTCAGATAGGCCAGCGATGAGTAGCCGGTGCCGAAATCGTCCAGCGACAGGCCGATGCCAAGCTTCTTCAGCTTGTTCAGCACATGGGCTGTCTGCTCGGGATTGTCCATCACCAGCGATTCGGTGAGCTCGAGCCGGAAACAGCGCGGCTTCAGATTGGCCCGCGCGATCACCGAGCGGACGTCGCTGACCAGATCGCGGCGGATGAGCTGTCGGCTGGACAGGTTGACCGAAACCGACAGCGGCGCGTCGCCGATCTGCTTTTGCCATCCCGCCAGATCTTCGGCGGCCTGTTGCATGGCGAACAAGCCAAGCTGCACGATCAGGCCGCAGCTCTCGGCGACCGGGATGAAATCGCCTGGCGGGATCATGCCGCGACGCGGATGATCCCAGCGCAAAAGCGCCTCGAAGCCGGCGACACTGCCGTCTTCCAGCCGCACGATGGGCTGGTAGGCGAGTGTGAATTCGCGCCGTTCGATGGCGCGGCGCAGGTCGGACTCGAACTGCAGCCGGTCGGTGCCGACGGTCCGGAAGGCGGGTCGGAACGGTTCGATCCTGTCGCCGCCAAAACGCTTGGCCTGGTGCATGGCAAGCTCGGCGTCCTTGACCATGTCCTCGGCCGAACTCTGCGCCGAGGTCCAGGTGACCAGACCGATCGAGGCGGTCAGCACGATCTCGCGCTTGGCAAAGGTAATCGGATTGTTGATCGCATGCTTGATGGCATCGGCAACGGCTGCGATGCGGGCCGGGTCCTGCTCGGAAAGCAGCATCAGCGCGAATTGGTCGCCGGCAAAGCGCGACAGCGAATCCTTCGGCTTGAGCAGCCGGTGCAGCCGGCGCGCAACAGTGAGCAGGATGGTATCGCCGGCCGAGATGCCGAGCCCGTCATTGACCTGCTTGAACCGGTCGATGTCGATGACGAAGACGGTGGGACGGACCTTCTCTTCGGTGCGCGCGATCGAGATGATCGCCTCCAGCCGGTTCATAAGCAATTCCCGGTTCGGCAGGCCGGTCAGATTGTCGTGCACGGCATCGTGCAACAGCCTCTCCTCGGACTTCTTCTGCTCCGTCACGTCGACCATGGTGCCGACGCAGCGGATGACCTCGCCGTCCGATCCGATAACCGGCCGGGCGCGCAGCGAAAACCAGTGATAGTGCCCGTCGGCGCCGCGCAGGCGGAAATTCTGCGACACCCGGCCGCGCCGGTGTTCGAGCACCACGTCGAGCGTCGTACGGAAGGTGTCGCGGTCGTCGGCATGGAGTACCGGCAGCCAGTTGCGGGCAGCGCCACCCAGGCTGTCGGGCGCAAGGCCAAGCTGGATGCTGACATCCGGCTTGGTGACGACGCGGTCGCGCATCACGTCCCAGTCCCACACCGTGTCGCCCGATCCGGCCACGGCCAGCGCCTGCCGTTCGAGATCGGAGAAAAGGCCCTGATGCAGCGCACCGCCGGCAAAGGCGTGCTGCATGACGGTGAAGCCGATGAGCAGGATGATGAGGATCAGCCCGCCGCCCAGTGCCGGCTGGGCGATGTCATTGTCGAGCATGCCGGTGATCGCCATCCACGACCCGCATAGCCACAACAGGACCATGACCCAACTGGGCACCAGCATGATGGCACGGTCGTAGCCGCGTATGCCGAGGAAGATGATCAGGCCGAGGCCGGTCAGCGCGGTGGCGGCGAAGGACAGCCTGGCGATGCCGGCGGCGACCGCCGGGTCGACGATTGCAACGCCGGCGATCAGCAACAGCCCCAGAATCCAGACCAGCGCGCCGTAGCTGAAATGGCCGTGCCATCTGTTGAGGTTGAGATAGGCGAACAGGAACACCACGAAGGTCGCTGCAAGCGCCACCTCCGTTCCGGCCCGCCACATCTGCTCGTTGCCGGGCGATATTTCCAGGACCTTGTTGAGAAAGCCGAAATCGATGCAGATATAGGCGAGCACCGCCCAGGCGAGCGCTGCGGTTGCCGGGAACATGGAGGTTCCCTTGACGACGAAAAGGATGGTCAGGAACAGCGCCAGGAGGCCGGCGATGCCGATGACGATGCCGCGAAACAGCGTGTAGGAATTGACCGAATCCTTGTAGGATTCCGGCTCCCAAAGATAGACCTGCGGCAGTTTGGGCGACGCCAGTTCGGCAATGAAGGTGATCACCGTTCCGGGGTTCAGCGTCACCCGGAACACATCAGCGTCGGGGCTGCTCTGGCGGTCGAGCGCGAAGCCCTCGCTGGGCGTGATCGCGGCAATGCGCGTCGAGCCGAGATCCGGCCAGAAGATACCGGAATTCACCAGCCGGAAATGCGGTGCGACGATCAGCCTGTCGAGCTGCTGGTCGGTGGTGTTGGCAAGCGCGAACACCGCCCAGTCGCCGGTCGAGCGCGCATCATTGGCCTCGACCTCGATGCGCCGCACGATGCCGTCCGGTCCCGGAGCAGTCGACACCTGAAAATTCTCGCCCTGGTTGCGGTAGATTTCGACGGCGCCCGAAAGGTCGAGCGCCACATCGTCGCGGGCAATCTTGATCGGTTCGACGGCGAAGGCCGAAGACGCCGCGCAGAGCACGACGATTGCCGTCAGCACAAAGGCGAACAACGACCCGATTCGCAGGAAATTCGTCAAAATCAGTCCTTCGTTTCCGCGCCCGGCGGATCGTCCTCGATCCGGGCGTAGAGGTAGTGGTCCTGCCAGATGCCGTTGATCCTGAGATAGGATCGGAGAAGTCCTTCGCGCCGGAATCCGGCTTTTTCAAGCACGCGGATCGACCGGGCGTTGTCGGGAATACAGGCAGCTTCGATCCGGTGCAACCTCAGCGTATCGAAGGCGAAGCGCGTCACCACCTTGACCGCGTCGGTCATCAGGCCACGGCCGCTGTAGCGCTCGCCGATCCAGTAGCCGATATGGCCGCTTTGCGCGACGCCGTGGCGGATATTGCCGAGGGTGATGCCACCGACAAGCTTGGCGTTGCTTTTGTCGAAGATGAAGAAGGCTATGGCCGTTCCCTGCGCATAGTCTTCGCGATAGCGGCTGAGGCGATGCCGCCAGGCCGTGCGGTCGAGCTCGTCGGGGTTCCAGCGCGGCTCCCACGGCTCCAGGAAGGCGCGGCTTTCCCCGCGCAGCACCGACCATTCACGATAGTCGTTGGTCAGCGGCACGCGCAGCGTGACCCGGTCACCCTTCAGTGCCGGCAGGTCACGGCGAAAGAAAGGGAGCGCGAACATGACGCTTTGATGGACTTAGCCGGCGAGCTTTCGGGCCGTGGTCTGCGTGCCCGAAAGCGACTCGAGGACCGCCTCATAGGGAGCGAGCGTGCCCACCGGTCCGACGGCAGTCAGCGTCGGCTTGGTCGAAAACAGCCGTGACGAAAGGTCCGTCAACCGCTCGACCGTCAGCGCCGACAGCCGTTCCATCAGCTCTTCCTTGGCGATCGGCCGGCCGAACAGAAGCATTTGCCGGGCGATCTGCGAGGCGCGGCTGGCAGGGCTTTCGGCAGACATGATCAGGCCTGCACGGTACTGGGCGCGTGCCCGGTCGAGTTCCTCCTGCAGGATGGTCTCGCCGACCTTCTGCAACTCGCCGATGACCACCGGCACCAATTCGGCGATATCGCTCTGCCCGGTCGCGGCATGGACGCCGAATATGCCGGTATCGGAAAAACCCCAGTGGAAGGCATAGACCGAATAGCACAGCCCGCGCTTTTCGCGGACCTCCTGGAAAAGACGCGACGACATCCCGCCGCCAAGGATCATCGACAGGACCTGCGAGGCGTAGAAGTCGCGTACATGATAGGCGCGGCCCTCGAACCCCAGCACGATCTGCGCGTCCATCAGGTCGCGGTCCTCGCGGAAATCGCCGCCGACATATTGCGCATATTGCGGCATGGTGTTGTCGGACTTGCTGCGGAAACCGCCGAGATGCTTCTCGACCTCGCGCACGAAGTTGTCGTGCTTGATGTCGCCGGCGGCAACGACCACCATGCGCTCGGCGCCATATTGCCGTTCGATGAATTTGTGCAATTGCTTCGAGGTGAAGGATTTGACGGTTTCCGGCGTGCCGAGGATGGAGCGGCCGATCGTCTGGTGGCGGAAGGCCGTCTCGGTGAAGTGGTCGAAGACGACGTCGTCGGGTGTATCGTGTGCGGCGCCGATCTCCTGCAGGATCACATGCTGCTCGCGCTCCAGCTCTTGCGGGTCGAACTCGGATTCCTGCAGGATGTCGGACAGGATATCGACGGCCAGGGGCACGTCGTCGCTCAGCACCCTGGCATAATAGGAGGTGGTCTCGACACTGGTGGCGGCATTGATCTCGCCGCCGACATCCTCGATTTCGGAGGCGATCTCGAAGGCGCTGCGCCTTCTGGTTCCCTTGAACGCCATGTGTTCAAGCAGGTGGGCCATTCCGTGCTCTTCGCTACGCTCATTGCGGGCGCCTGATTTGATCCAGGCGCCAAGAGCGACGGATTCGAGGCTTGGAAGGGTTTCGGTGGCGACTGTCAGGCCGTTCGACAGACGGCTTACCTCAACACCCATATAGCTGATACTCCCTAATTTGCCGCCCGCGTGTGGCGGCTAACATAATCTTCCACCATTTTCAGGTCGGATGGAAGTACCGTGTATTTTTCCTCTGAAGTCATCAACCCGCCTAGCCATGCGGGCAGGGCAGGCGACACGCCGCTGGACGCTTCGACGGCGGCCGGGAACTTTGCCGGATGGGCGGTGCCCAGCACCACCATCGGCACGGCATTGGTGGCTTTTGCAACCGCAACGTGCATGGCCGCAGCCGTGTGCGGGTCGAGCAGATAGTTGCTGGCTGCGAGCGTCGAGCGGATCGTGGCGGCGACTTCGTCCATGGTCGAACGGCCGGCGTCGAATTCGGAGCGGATCCTGGCGATCTCGACCGCTTCGATGGTGAAGGCGCCGGACTGCTGGAGGCCGCTCATGTAGCGCCGCACGGTAGAGGCGTCGCGGCCGGCCGCCTCGAACAGCAAGCGCTCGAAATTCGAAGAGACCTGGATGTCCATCGACGGCGACGTGGTCGAAAAGACGCCTTTCGTGCGGTACTCGCCGCTCGACAGTGTGCGCGCCAGAATGTCGTTGTCGTTGGTTGCGATGATCAGCCGCTCGATCGGCAGCCCCATCTTCTTGGCGGCGTAGCCGGCGAAGATGTCGCCGAAATTGCCGGTCGGCACCGTGAACGAAATCGGCCGGTCGGGCGCGCCGAGCGACAGCGCCGATGAGAAGTAATAGACGATCTGGGCCATGATGCGGGCCCAGTTGATCGAATTGACGCCGGACAACGATACCCGGTCGCGAAAACCGTGATCGTTGAACATGTCCTTCACCAGGCCCTGACAATCGTCGAAATTGCCTTCGACCGCCAGCGCATGGACATTTGCGGCGATGGACGTCGTCATCTGCCGCTGCTGCACCGGCGAGACCCGGCCGTGCGGGAAAAGAACGAAGATGTCGGTGCGGTTGCGCCCGGCAAAGGCATCGATGGCGGCCCCGCCGGTATCGCCGGAGGTGGCGCCGACAACGCTGGCGCGCTGGTCGCGTTCGGCAAGCACATGGTCCATCAGCCGGGCGAGAAGCTGCATGGCGACGTCCTTGAAGGCAAGCGTCGGGCCATGGAAGAGTTCCAGAACGAACATGTTCGAGCCGGTCTGCACCAGCGGGCAGACCGCCTCGTGACGGAACGTCGCATAGGCTTCGCGCACCAGGCGTTCGAACACCGGCATCGCGATCTCGCCGCCGAGAAACGGCGACAGCACGCGGATGGCGAGGTCGGGATAGGCAAGGCCGCGCATCGCGCGGATCTCAGCTGCCGAAAACTGCGGCCAGGTTTCAGGGACATAAAGTCCGCCATCGCGCGCCAAACCAGCCAGCACAGCGTCGGAAAATCCAAGCACGGGCGCTTCCCCGCGGGTACTCACATAGCGCATCGTCATGTTCCATTGCTGCCGGGCGGTATTGTCCGCGGCAAAGTGGTTAATTTCCGTACTTGCTCAGTCGCATTTTTGCCGCGCGGTTGATATACGTCACCCGCTTTGCGAGAGGGAAGTGCAGTTCATGGCGTTTCATACATTTAACGGTCGTTTTGTCGCGGGTCTGGCGCTCGCCGGCTTTATGCTTACCGCCGCCGGCTGCCAATCAGGCGGCAGCAGCATGCTGGGCTTCGGAAAGAAGGACACGACACCGCCACCACCGCCGGACCCCAAGGTTCTCGCCAGCCAATTGCTGGCCTATTGTCCGAAAGTGACGCTGCGCGACGGCACCGCCTTCTTCAACACCTATGCCAAGGGCAGTCAAAAACCCAAGAAAAAAGCCGCCACCCTGGATGCAGAAGCTGCCGCGCTTGACGCGAGCAGCGGCCAGCAAGATGGTTCCGCCAAGATCGTCTATCAGGCCTCGATCACCGATGTGACCCGCGACTGCCTGCGCGCCAACGGCTCGCTGACGATGAAGATCGCCGTCGCCGGCAAGGTCGTTCCGGGACCGATGTTCAGCCCTGGCACCATCACCATGCCGATCCGTATCGCTGTGATGCATGGCAAGGAGGTCCTTTACTCGCAGCTTCACCAACATCAGGTCCAGGTTACCAATCCCTCGAGTGCCACCCAGTTCGTCTTCACCGATTCGAACGTTGTCGTTCCCGAGCCCACCGCGCGGGACTATCAGGTGTTCGCCGGCTATGACGAAGGCCCGCCGAAGAAGACCGACAAGAAGGTTGCCGCGGCCGAATAGCCGCGGTTTTGGATCTGCGCGTCCATTTGGACGCCTGCTTCACGCATCCGCCGACCACTCCGACAGGGCGGAGATCACGCTTTTCAGTTCCGCCCAGCGGCGGATGACCGTTTCGGCGCCGGCCTCGGTCAGCGCGTCGGCATGCCCGGGATAGCTGTGCGCCGCTCCGGTGAAGCCGATCACACGCATGCCGGCTGTCCTGGCGCCGGTCACGCCATGCACGGAATCCTCGATGACGAAGGTGTTCGCCGGATCGGCCTGGAGCGTTGCCGCGGCAAAGAGAAACACGTCGGGCGCCGGCTTGGATTTTCCGCTAGGTGTTTCCAGCGAGGAAAAAATCCGGCCGCTGAAAAACGGCAGCAGATGCACCTTCTCCAGCATGAATTCGATCCGCTCGGTGCGCGAATTCGAGCAGATGCAGCGCGGCGCCGTCACCGCGGCGACCGCCTCGTGCACCCCGTCGACGGCGCGCACGTCGCTGCGCAGGCGGCGGTCGACCAGGTCTTCGGCGCGATCGATCAGCGAGGCCTGGAATGGGACGCGGGATTTTTCCTCGACCCGCATCATGATGTCCTTGAAGGTCAGCCCGGCATAGGTTTCGGAAATCTCCTCGGCCGATATCTCGTAGCCGGCCGACGTCAACAGCTCGGCTTCGATGCGCGCGGCGATGATCTCGGAATCGACGAGCACGCCGTCGCAATCGAAGATGACAAGGTCTGGCTGGGGCATAGCGATCCGGAAAGCGGGAGGGAGGAGGCTGGGACGGTTCAGGCGGCGCGGCATACACCAACAGGCCGATCTTCGCAAATTACCCGGGGTCTGCACCCCAGGCCTTCACCGAATATTTACGCTGATCGGTAACCATAACAGCGAGTAAACAGTAACGCGTGCTTTGGGTGTAACAATGTCTGCCGTGCGTCTTCTCGACGAGCTTTCCCATGCTCCCCAGCAATCCGAATGGCTCGATACGATCCTGAAGGGCGATTGCGTCGCCGCGCTCGACCGGCTGCCCGAAAAATCCATCGACGTGATCTTTGCCGATCCGCCCTACAATCTGCAGCTCGACGGCGATCTGCACCGGCCCGACCAGTCCAAGGTCGATGCCGTCGACGACGACTGGGACCAGTTCGCAAGTTTTGAGGTCTACGACGCCTTCACCCGGGCCTGGCTGCTGGCGGCGCGCCGCGTGTTGAAGCCCAACGGCACCATCTGGGTTATTGGCTCCTACCACAACATTTTCAGGGTCGGCGCCAAGATGCAGGATCTGGGGTACTGGATCCTCAACGATGTCGTCTGGCGCAAGACCAATCCTATGCCGAATTTCCGCGGCCGCCGCTTCCAGAACGCCCATGAGACGATGATCTGGGCCTCGCGCGATCAGAAGGGGAAGGGTTACACCTTCAACTACGAAGCGCTGAAGGCGTCGAACGACGACATCCAGATGCGGTCCGACTGGCTGTTTCCGATCTGCACCGGCGCTGAGCGCCTCAAGAACGAAAATGGCGACAAGCTGCATCCGACGCAGAAGCCCGAAGCGCTGCTCGCCCGCATCATGATGGCCTCGACGAAGCCCGGCGATATCGTGCTCGATCCCTTTTTCGGCTCCGGCACCACCGGCGCGGTGGCCAAGCGCCTCGGCCGCCATTTCGTCGGCATCGAGCGCGAGCAGGCCTATATCGACGCCGCCAACGAGCGCATCGATGCAGTCCGGCCGCTGGACGGCGCTGCGCTTACCGTGCTTACCGGCAAGCGCGCCGAGCCGCGCGTCGCTTTCGTCAGCCTCATCGACACCGGGCTGATGCTGCCGGGCGCCACGCTCTACGACGCCAAGAAGCGCTGGGCGGCCAGGGTGCGCGCCGACGGCACTGTGGCGGTCGGCGGCAGCGCCGGATCGATCCACAAGATCGGCGCGGAAGTGCAGGGGCTGGATGCCTGCAACGGCTGGACCTTCTGGCACTATGAGCGCAGTGGCGGCCTGACCCCGATCGACGAGCTTCGCCGCATCGCCCGCCTCGGCATGGAGCGAGCAGGGGCCTGACGATAACCGCTACAGAGGTCTCGTTGCACATCGTTCTCATGCGGCGCACAGGCCGAGGTAATGAACCATCGGGTCGAAGTCTCGGTCATCATGCAACAGCGCGTGTCCGCCCAGGATGCAGAATGTGCCGATAATCATATCGACTGTCTTGCGGATGGTGATGCCCCGCTGCCGGAGCATGCGGTAGTTTCGGGCAGCTTCGACTGCCGTCGCCGGATTCAGCATCGGCACGATGGCGAATTGTCGGAGGTTCCGCTCGATCAGTTGGGCATGCGGTTCGTTGAGCGCGCCTTGCAGCACTTCCAGCAGGATCAAGTCTCCGACCAGAATCTCCTGTGTGTCATCGAGATGCCTGAGCTTGCCGACCGAGACGCTGTCCGTATTGCGGAGATGGGCGATCCACACGGAACTGTCGACGACGATCATCGCTGCCGATCAGGCGAACGGCCTTCCCGCATGGCGTCGAGATCGCCCTCCCAGCCGGCGCCAGCAAGGGCGGCGATAGCCATATCCTGCCTGTGCCGGCGCACCAGACTGCGCAGCGCCGCCTCAATCGTCGCTTTCTTGGTCTTGAGGCCGGAGGCGGCCATGGCCTCCGCGATCAATTCGTCGTCGAGCTCGATGTTGGTTCGCATGGTGCTTCTCGATGTGTATAGATTGGACTAAATATACACATTCTGCTCCTGACCAACAAGCCGTCACGACGAAAGAGAGGACATCTTCGACACCTAGTGGTCAGAATCTGACACTTGGTACCCGGTTGGGAGGTCGGTTCAGGGGTTCAGGGCGGTTAGCGAATCCTGAGTGGAGCGCGGAGCAACGCGACGGAGTGCGGAGCTAACCGAAGTGGACCGTGCCCGGAACGGGTCTTCGGCTTACGCGTTGCAACGTGGAGGTGACGGCAGGCGTGCATCGCGACGCGCTGTTGGGTTTCCATCCAATTGTTGCCGCGACTGGACATGCGAAGCGCGCCGCAGTCATCGAAGAAAACGCCCATACATTCGTCATGTCCGCGGCGATGGGAGTGCTGGCACGGCGTCGATCCAAAGGAAAGTAGATGAGTGCGTTCTCTCTTTCATCGGACGGGCAACTTGCGATAACGGCGAGCGAGACGTCGTCCAAAAATGATTTCGACTATTTGGTGGGCAACTGGAACATCAGGAATCGTACGTTGAAGGAACCACTGGCCGGCAGCGACGAGTGGGAGGAATTCGACGCGACCCAGGAGTTCCGCCAAATCCTAGTGGGTTTGGGCAACTTCGACATTTTTCAAACGGAGTTGGGAGGAAAGCCGTTCGAGGGCCTCACCGTGCGATTGTTCGATCCAAAGACGCGTCTCTGGACGATCTACTGGGCCGACAGCAACGCGGGCAAACTCGACGACGGAAAGGTGGGTTCGTTCAATGGCGACGAAGGCGAATTCTTCGGCCGTGAGGTTGTGGCCGGCAAGGACGTTATCGTGAAATTCCACTGGGATAAGCGCAACCCGAAAACCCCGATTTACAGCCGTGCGTTCTCCGCTGATGCAGGCAGAACGTGGGAATGGAATTGGTACTCGAAGTTTTCACGACGGTGACTGACTGAGTTGGCCCAAACCAAATGCCGCTCCTTCGCGTGCAGCCAAGAGGAATCCCGAGCCGGACTCTTATGTCAGGTGGGTACTACTAGCACGGGTAGCCGGTTCGGGTTTTCGGCGCCGCCGGAGGATCACGGTGAGCGATTCCCCAGGAAGAGTTATTGACCTTTGCCCACCGTTTCTCGAATGCTCGATTCTCTTATCCATCGGAGACCAGATCCATGAAAGCTCTTGCCTCGCCGTTTGTCGCCGCCCTCGTCATGGGTTTGTTGGCCTCTCCGGCGATGCCCAGAACACCGGCGCAGAAAACCAGCTTGATGCGGTTATCAAGAACGGCAAGCTGCGCGTCTGTACGACCGGCGACTACAAGCCCTTCACCTTTCATGACAAGCCCGCGAACAACTACCAGGGCATCGATATCGATCTCGCAAAATCTCTGGCAAGCTCACTAGGGGTCGAGGCGGAATTCGTTGCGACTACCTGGAAAAAATTGCTTGCCGATTTTACAACCGGCAAGTGCGACATCGCGATGGGCGGTATTTCGGTGACCCTGGAACGCCAGAAGCAGGTGTTCTTCAGCGAGCCCTATCTCGTCAACGGCAAGGCGCCGATTGCGCGCTGCGAGGACGAGGCGAAATTCCAATCGATTGCCGACATCAACAAGCCGGATGTGACTGTGATTGTTAATCCCGGCGGGACCAATGAGAAATTCGTGCGTGAAAAACTCAGTGACGCTAAAATTGAGATCTTCCCGGACAACGTCACGATCTTCCGCCAAATCCTTGACGGCAAAGCCGATATCATGATCGCCGAATCGGTCGAAACCGAGTTGCAGGAGAAACTTCACCCCGGCCTTTGCGCGATCAACCCCGAGAAGCCGCTCCAATATGGCGAAATGGGTTATATGCTTCCTGAGGGTGCCGTTGTCTTCAAGGCCTATGTCGACCAATGGTTGCATCTTGCCAAGGCGACGGGTGAGTTCGATCGCATCTACGCCTCACACGTCAAGTAGCGCGCGAGACGGATCCAATGGCAGCGCCGTGGACCGCGCGTCTCAGCGACTGCGGTCAGGCCCGTCACAGTGATCACACTCTGACCCCCAGGCGATCGAGGTCCGCCTCGAGCGTCTTTGCGTCGGTGAACAGCACCGACTGCCAGCCGGCCGCCTTGGCGCCGTCGACATTCTTTTGGCTGTCGTCGATAAACAGCGTGGCCGCGGGCTCGAGGCCGAACGCGGCGACGTGATGGTCGTAAATGCCGCGATCCGGCTTGATCATGCCGATCTCGCCCGAAATGGTCACACCGCGCGGGCGGTTGAGAAAGTCGAAACGCTGCCGGGCTTCGGCAAGCGTGTCTGACGCAAAATTGGTCAGCATGGTGACGTCGTGGCCGCTCTCGATCAGCTTGTCCATGAGCTGGACGCTGTCGTCGTAAGCGTGCGGCACCATCTCGTGCCAGAGGCGGCGGAAGTTGCGGATGTTTTCGGCGTGGTCCGGGTGTTCGGCGATCAGCAACGCCTCGGCCTCTTCCCAGGTGCGGCCGCGGTCCTGCTCGATGTTCCAGTCATGCGTGCAGACATTGTCGAAAAACCACTTTCTCTCCTCGGCATCCGGAATGATACGGCTGAATGGCAGGTTCGGATCGTAGTGGATCAGCACTCTGCCGATGTCGAAAACGATGTGGCGGATTTCGGTCATTCTTGTCCTCGTTCAACGCAGTTCAAATGGGGCGACGTGGGCGATTCAATGTGCGCGCTGCTTCTTCGTCGCGCCCGGTATCGCTGCTTCGATTACCTTTTTCATGACGGTGGGCAGTGCTTCGCCGGAAATTTCGTCGGCCAGCGACCAGAAATGACCCGCTGGGGCGGCGACATCGGCCATCGCTTTGAAGATTTCGAGTTCGAGCGCAAAATGGGTGAAGACATGGCCAATCTTCCCGGCTGGCCGCCAGTTGCCGGGGAAGGGCGCCGCCGCCGCTGTGGTGCCGCCGTCGATCCGCGCGGTCCAGCCGGTCGTCGGCACTTCGGTCATGCCGCCGAGCAGGCCCTTATCCCCACGTTTGCGCAAAAGGATGGCGCCATCGCCGCGTACGGCAACGAAAGCAGCCCCGCGCCGCAATGGTTTCTCGCCCTTCGGCAGGCGGACAGGGAAGCGTTCGGCATCGCCGGAAATAATGGCGCTGCAATCCTCACGCAGCGGGCAGAGCCCGCAGCGCGGCCGCCGCGGCGTGCAGATCGTCGCGCCGAGATCCATCATCGCCTGGGCGAAATCGCCCGGTCTGGTCGCTGGAACCATGCGCTCGACATAGGTGCGTATGTCGCTCTTGGCCTCGCTCAGCGGCGTGACGATCGAAAACAGCCGGGAAACCACCCGCTCGACATTGCCGTCGACGACCGCGGCGGGCTGGTCGAAGGCGATCGCGGCGATCGCCGCCGCCGTGTAGGCGCCGATGCCGGGCAGCTCTCTCAAGCCAGCTTGCGTATCCGGAAACCTGCCGCCTTGCCGCGCGACGAGGTCGGCGCAGGCCTTGAGATTGCGCGCGCGGGAATAATAGCCGAGTCCGGCCCAGGCCTTCATGACGTCTTCTGTCGGTGAAGCGGCCAACGCCTCGATATCGGGCCATTTCTCGACAAATGCCCGGAAATAGGATTTTACGGCTTCGACCGTGGTCTGCTGCAGCATGACTTCGGAAAGCCAGACCCGGTAGGGATCGGGTCGTATGCCGCGTGCCAACTCGCGCGGCGCAATGCGCCACGGCAAGTCGCGGTGATGCCCGTCGTACCAAGCGAGCAGGCGGGACGCGATCTCGCCGCTGTCTCCGGATGCGGCTTTGCCGCTGTCGCAGGATGCGGTCTTGCGGGTCTGGTCGTGCAGTGCCATTGATCGAGGACTGGCCTAACCGATGTATGGTGAAGGTCGTGACTGGAGAACGCACATGGCAGGGAAAAGGCCCTTCGGCAATCCCGTTCCGGTGAGTGATCTCGCAACCCAGATCCTCGATCCGGTGCTGCGCAAGCGAGCCGGCATGTCGATCGGGCTCGTCCAGTCTTGGGAGGAGATTGCCGGGCCGCGGCTTGCCAGCCGTTCGCGCCCTGAAAAGATCCAGTGGCCGCGCCGAATGCATGAAGATGATCCGTTCGAGCCGGCGGTGCTGGTCATCGCCTGCGAAGGCATGGCGGCGCTCCATCTGCAGCACGAGACCGGCGAGATCATCAACCGGGTCAACGCCTTCCTCGGCTTCAACGCTATCGGTCGGATCAGAATCGTGCAAAAGCCGGTCACGGTTGACAAAGGCCGGCTTAAACCAAGCATCCGGCCGCTGACCGCGGCCGAGAAGGTGAAGCTGTCAGGCACTGTCGGAATGATCGAGGATGATGGGCTGCGCGCCTCGCTGGAGCGGCTCGGCGCCACCATTCTCGGTCAAAAGAAAACATAATCTCGCGCTTTCGTGATCGCGTAGCCAAGTTTTGGCGATTGGAATGGGGACGGCGATGCCTTAATTCGCGCCAACTCTCGCCTTTTCTAGCCTTTGCATTGCAAAATCCAACCATTGTCAGGTGATTCGTATGCCCCGTCTTTTGTCCCGCAGAAACCTCCTGTCGTCACTGGCCGCCATTCCGGCGGTGGCTCTGCTCGCCGCCTGCAGCGACTCGGGCGAGAAAGCCGTGGCGGAGGATGTGAAGCCTGCGGCCCCAGCCGATGCGATGAAGCCGGCCGATCCGGCAAAGCCGGCCGCTCCGGCCGCGGCCAAGGCGCCTGAGGCCCAGGGCACGGTGGACATGGCTGCCTTGCTGAAGCCCGGCGCACTGCCCGACATGCAGCTCGGCAAGGACGACGCGAAGGTCGCCATCGTCGAATATGCCTCGATGACCTGCCCGCACTGCGCGCATTTCCATGAAACCACCCTCCCGGCGCTGAAGACGAAATACATCGATACCGGCAAGGCCCGCCTTATCCTGCGCGAGTTCCCCTTCGATCCCAGCGCCGAGGCCGGTTTCATGCTGGCGCGCTGCTCCAAGGACAATTATTTCCCAATGGTGGACGTTCTGTTCAAGCAGCAGGCGAACTGGGCAGGTGTCGCCAATACCAAGGACGCCCTGCTGCAAATCTCCAAGATGGCCGGTTTTACACAGGAGTCGTTCGAGGCCTGCTTGACGGACCAGAAACTTCTGGACGATGTGAGGTCGGTCCAGAAGCGCGGCGCCGATGAATTCAAGGTCGACTCGACGCCGACCTTCTTTATCAACGGGAAGACCTACAAGGGGGCGCTGTCGATTGAGGAAATCTCGGCCATTATCGACCCTCTGCTTTGACGTTTCGGCAGCGCCGAAGCGGCTGCGCTTCGGCGTGCGCAACTTTTTGTTGCGCCGCGAGTCGCCAAACCGCGGAACACTTTTGCAGAACCCGCTTTTGGGGCGGCGCGAATGAAATTCTCGCGCCTTCGCCTGCTCGGTTTCAAGTCGTTCGTCGAACCCGGTGAGTTCGTCATCGAACGCGGCCTGACCGGCATCGTCGGCCCCAACGGCTGCGGCAAGTCGAACCTTGTCGAGGCGCTGCGCTGGGTGATGGGCGAAAGCTCGTACAAGAACATGCGCGCGTCCGGCATGGACGACGTCATCTTTTCCGGTTCCGGAACGCGTCCGGCCCGCAACACCGCCGAAGTCACGCTTTTCCTCGACAACAGCGACCGTAGCGCGCCCTCGGCCTTCAACGACGCGGACGAGTTGCAGGTTTCGCGTCGCATCGAGCGCGAGGCGGGTTCGCTCTACCGCATCAACGGCAAGGAAGCCCGCGCCAAGGACGTGCAGCTGCTTTTCGCCGACCAGTCGACCGGCGCCCGTTCGCCCTCGATGGTCGGGCAGGGCCGCATCGGCGAGCTGATCCAGGCCAAGCCGCAGGCGCGTCGCGCGCTGCTGGAAGAGGCGGCCGGCATTTCGGGTCTGCACACACGTCGCCACGAGGCGGAACTGCGTCTGAAAGCGGCCGAACAGAATCTGGAACGGCTGGACGATGTCGTCGGCGAGCTGGAAAGCCAGATCGAAAGCCTGAAGCGCCAGGCTCGCCAGGCCTCGCGCTTCAAGAACCTGTCGGCCGATATCCGCAAGGCTGAAGCGACGCTGCTGCATCTGCGCTGGACGCTGGCCAAGACGCAGGAAGGCGAGGCGCGCTCGGCGCTGGCGATCGCCACGGCACTGGTCGGCGACCGCGCCGCCGCCCAAATGGCTGCCGCCAGGGAGCAAGGGATCGGCGCCCATCGGTTGCCGGAGCTGCGCGATGCTGAAGCCGCCGCCGCCGCCGCCTTCCAGCGCCTGTCGATCGCCAAGACGCAGATCGAGGAAGAAGCGGGCCGTATCCGTGCCCGCCAACTGGAGCTCGACCGCCGGCTCCAGCAGCTCGACGGCGACATCGTCCGCGAGGAGCGGATGGTCCGCGACAATGCGGATATTCTTGATCGCCTCGCCGCCGAAGAAACTGCGCTCAACACCGAGAACGACGGCGCCGCCGACCGCGAGGCCAGCACCCGCGCGGCGGTCGAACAGGCTGCGTCGACGCTTGCCGCCAGTGAAGCCAAACTCGCCGGGCTGACCGCCGAACGGGCGGAGGCCGCCGCTTCCCGCAACCAGATCGAACGAACGCTGCGCGACACCGCGGAACGCCGCGACCGTTTCGCCCGCCAGCTCGCCGATGTCGACCGGGAATTGTCCGATATCGCCTCCAGGGTCGCCGGCCTGGCCGATCCCGCCGAGAAGCAGCTTCTGGTTGAACAGGCGCTGGCGCTGCTCGAGGAAACCGAAGCCGCGGCGATTGCCGCCGAACAGGCTGTCGCCGAGGCGCGCGCGGCGGAGAGCGCCGCCCGCCCGCCGGTTCAGGATGCAAAGGCCGAGCTGGCGCGAATCGAAACCGAGGCCCGCACGCTGGCCAAGATCCTGAATGCCGCGAGCGGCGACCTCTTCCCGTCCGTGCTGGAGCAGATCAGCGTCGAGCGCGGCTACGAGACGGCGCTGGGCGCGGCCCTTGGCGAAGATCTCGACGTGCCGCTCGACCGCAGCGCGCCGGTGCATTGGGGCCAAAGCGAGGTCCAGCCCGGCGACGCCGCTCTGCCCGAAGGCATCAAGAGCCTTGCCAGCGTCGTCCGCGCGCCGGCGCAACTCGCCCGCCGATTGGCGCAGATCGGCATCGTCGACGCCGGCGACGGAAAGCGGTTGCAGGCGCAGCTTGCTCCCGGGCAGCGGCTGGTCAGCCGCGAAGGGGCGCTCTGGCGTTGGGACGGATTCACCGCCAGCGCCGACGCGCCGACCGCCGCCGCGCAGCGGCTGGCGCAGAAAAACCGGCTGGCCGAGCTCGACGCCGAGGCGGTCCACGCGAACCGCATCCTGCGCCAGGCCGAACAGGCCCTTGCCCATGCCGAGCAGGCGCTTGCCCAGGCGAGCGAGGCCGAGCGCAACGCCCGTCAGGCCGGGCGTGATGCCCAGCATGGGCTGGACGCCGCCCGCAATGCGCTGGCCGAGGCCGAGAAGGCCGGCGGCGAGCTGTCGAGCCGGCGCGCCGCACTTGACGAGGCGCGCGCGCGCATCGTCGACAGCCATGAAGAGACGGCCGCGGCTTTCGTCGAGGCCGAGATGCTGCTGCAAAGCGCTCCCGATCTCGGTGATCTGCAGTTGCAGCTCGATCAGTCGGCCGCCAACGTCGCTCGCGACCGCGCCACCCTTGCCGATGCCCGCGCCGTCCATGAAGGCTTGAGGCGGGAAGCCGAAGCGCGCTCGCGCCGCCTCGACGCCATCGGCGCGGAACGCCGCAGCTGGCTGGAGCGCGCCGAAAACGCCTCGACGCAGATCGCCGCACTCGGCGAACGCAAGGCCGAGGCCGAGGCCGAACGCGAAAGGCTGGCCGACGCCCCCGACGAGATCGACGCCAAGCGGCGCGCCTTGCTGTCGCAGTTTGCCGAAGCCGAAAGCCTGCGCCAGGCCGCCGGCGACCGGTTGCAGGAAGCGGAAAATAAGCAGTCCGAACTGGACAAGGCCGCGACATCAGCGATCCAGTCGCTGGCCGAGGCGCGCGAAACCCGAGTCCGCGCCGAAGAGCGGCTGACCGCTGCCGATGAAAGACGGCTGGAGGTCGAGGCGCGCATCCAGGAAACGCTGAACACGCCGCCGCATCTGGTCATCCGCCACACCGGCCTGGAGGCCGACAGCCCGATGCCGGAGGTGACTGAGATCGAGCGTCAGCTCGACCGGCTGAAGATCGAGCGCGAGCGGCTCGGCGCCGTCAATCTGCGCGCCGAGGAAGAGCAGAAGGAACTGTCCGACCGGCTGGAGACCATCGTTTCCGAACGTGAGGACATCATCGAGGCCATCCGCAAGCTGCGGCAGGCGATCCAGAGCCTGAACCGCGAAGGCCGCGAACGGCTTCTGGCTGCCTTCGACGTGGTCAACGGCCATTTCCAGCGGCTGTTTTCGCATCTGTTCGGCGGCGGCACGGCGGAACTGCAACTGATCGAGTCCGACGATCCGCTCGAGGCCGGTCTCGAAATCCTTGCGCGGCCACCCGGCAAGAAGCCGCAGACGATGACGCTGCTTTCCGGCGGCGAGCAGGCGTTGACGGCGATGTCGCTGATCTTTGCCGTGTTCCTGACCAATCCCGCGCCGATCTGCGTGCTCGATGAGGTCGACGCACCGCTCGACGATCACAATGTCGAGCGTTTCTGCAATCTGATGGACGAAATGGCGGCCACCACCGAGACGCGCTTCGTCATCATCACGCACAACCCGATCACCATGGCCCGCATGAACCGGCTGTTCGGGGTGACCATGGCCGAGCAGGGCGTCAGCCAACTCGTGTCGGTCGACCTGCAGGCGGCCGAGGCCCTGCGCGAGGCGAGCTGACGCGTCGACGGCACAGCTTGTCGGTAGCGCCTATTGGGGCTTTCGGCTAAAACACGAATTGGACTGGGTCGGTTCCGTTCATTCTGATGAGCGTTTTGATGTTGCGCATGATCCTCTCCGAAATCGATCTCGATTTCGCGATCATGTGCCAGCGTATGCGTGGAGAACCTTGTTGCCTGTACTTGTCACGGGAGCCGCAGGATTCATCGGCAGCCATGTTTGCCATCATCTCCTGAGTAGGGGGGAAGCGGTCGTCGGCGTCGACAACATGAACGACTATTACGACCTGGCGCTCAAAAAGGGGCGCCTCGCCCGCTTGCAGCCTTACAAGGATTTTTCATTTCACCAGATCGACATCGCCGAACAGGGCGCTCTTGCCGACGCTTTGGCCGGGCAAGGCATAGTCAGGATCGTCCATCTCGCCGCTCAGGCGGGTGTGCGCTATTCACTCGACAATCCGAGGCTCTATGTCCGTTCCAATGTTGTCGGCCATCTCGAAGTGCTCGAATTCTGTCGCGCGCAGCCCGCATTCGAGCATCTGGTCTATGCCTCGTCGAGCTCGGTCTATGGCGGCAACCGCAAGGTGCCGTTCAGCGAGACCGATCAGGTCGACAAGCCCGTCTCGCTCTACGCCGCCACCAAGAAGTCCGATGAATTGATGAGCCACACCTACGCCCATCTCTTCGGGGTGCCGCAGACCGGCTTGCGATTTTTCACCGTCTACGGTCCCTGGGGCCGGCCCGATATGGCCTATTGGATATTCACCAAGGCAATGCTCGAAGGCAAGCCGGTCCGGGTGTTCAATAATGGCGAGATGTGGCGCGATTTCACTTATGTCGAGGATGTGGTGAGAGCTGTCGTTGCCGTGCTCGACAAGCCGCCATCGGCTGAAGTTCCGCCGAGCAGGCTCTACAATGTCGGCAACAACCGGCCGGTGCGGCTCGGCGATTTCATCGACGCTCTGGAAAAACTGCTCGGCGTAAAAGCGATCCGCCACAGCGAGCCGATGCAAAGCAGCGATGTCGAGCGGACCTATGCCGACATGACTGCGCTGGAGCGCGATTTCGGCTTCAAGCCGAGCGTTTCGACAGAAGACGGGCTGAAAAAATTCGTCGACTGGTACCGGTCGGAATGGGCTGGATCAACGACAAGGTGACTGCGGCCTGCGGGTCGTCGCGGTGCGGTCTCCGCGTTTGCGGCCCGAGGGGCGCGACTTCGCTCCAATCGCCGCTTGTCATCGCCTCAGCCCACTTATGAAGGTCTTTACTCGGGCGGGGTCGACCGGGTTCCACCAGACGCCGTCATGCTTCAGCGCACTGGCGATGATGATCCCATCGACGATGCCAAGGATATCGTTGGCATTGTCGGGCGTCACGCCGCTGCCGACGAGCGTCGGCAGGCCGGCGGCCTCTTTGATCATGCTGATATAGCTCAGATCCGCAGTGTGCCCGGTGCGTTGACCGGTCGCAATGATGGCGTCGGCGTCGAAGAAGACCAGATCCTTGACCAGTTCCTCCACCGGGCGGTCGGCAACGATCGCGTGCGCGCCGTGCTTGACATGAGCATCGGCGAAGACGCGGATGCCGTTGGCGCGCAGCCTGGCGCGGTAGCGTGCTGCGCGACCGGACTCCCCCTCGACAAAACCCTCATTGGCGACATAGGCATTCGCCCATTGATTGACGCGGATAAAGCCCGCGCCGGAGGCGCTGGCGATCGCAAGGGCAGGGATCGCGGCGTTAGCGAGCACATTGATGCCGATCGGCTTGCCGAACTCGCGGCGGATACGGTCGGAAATAACCGCCATATAGGCCGCTGTTTCCGGTCCGATATCGTCAGGTTTGGCAAACGGGATGTCGCCATGATTCTCAACGATCACGCCGTCGCATCCGCCATCGAGATAAGATCTCGCATCGTCCAGACCGCGCTGATAGATCGCCTCGACCGCCTCGCCGTCATAGCGCGGCGCGCCGGGAAGCGGCGACAGGTGAACGACGCCGATCACCACCTTGGTGCGACCGAAAAGGTCTACGAGCGCGTCGCCGCCTGATTGACCGAGTTGGGTCATGAGAGCTCCGTTTGATCGATGAGCGCCACCATTTCAGACGCGGAAGGACAGGATATCAATGTGCCCGGGCGAGTCACCGCAATTGCGGCAGCCGCGAGCGCGAACTTCAGCGCTGGGGCAACCGACATTCCCTTGGCAAACCCGCCGGCCAGACAGCCGCAAAACACATCGCCGGCGCCGCTGGTGTCGAGCGCCTCGACACGTGGTGCCGGCAAACGAAACGATCCTCCCTGGTCCGGGCCGAGGGCGAGACAGCCTTCCGCACCGAGCGTGATCACGACTGTCTCGGCGCCTTTGGCCGCCAGCGCGTCGGCGGCGGCTGCCATGTCATCCTGGCCGGTCAGCGCTTTCGCCTCGGATTGATTCACCACCAACACCTGCGCCAGGCCGAAGTCAGGCAGAGCCGCCGCATCGATAGGGCTGGCATTCAGGACGGTGCGCGCGCCATTTTCCTGTGCTGCCCGCAGGCAGGCATCTATCGCGGCGCTTCGCAGGTTTCCTTGGCAGACAACGATGTCGCCAGACGCGATTCGGCCCGCAAGTGCGGTTTGTGCGATCGGATCGAACGCCTCGCTGCAGGCGACGCCGCTGACGATGAAGTTCTCGCCGCCGGCCCCAATGACGATGGTCGAGCGGTCGCTTGGCAGGTCGAATTCAATCGCCTCGAGGTCAGACAACTCCCTGTCGAGGCGGCTCCTGATCCATGCGCCTGCGCGGTCCTTGCCGAGCGCCGTCCAAAACGTTACCGCAGCACCCGTGCGCGCGGTCGCAACCGCCTGGTTTGCTCCCTTGCCGCCGAGGCCGTCGGCGTAGCTGCTGGCGTTCAAGGTCTCGCCGGCGGCAGGGAAGCGGCCGACGCGAAAAATCGTGTCGACGCAGGCATTGCCGACGACATGGACATGCATCGCTCAGCTCTCACCGATCGCCCAGCTCAGCATCTGCTCGAACAGGGTTTTGTAGCCCTTCCAGGCGATGAACTCCGGTGGCAGCCAATGCGGCCCGACATCGGACGTCCAGGCCACAGTGCGGCCCTTGCCATAGTGACCGGTGACGAGCAGCGGCAGCGAGCCATAATCCGACGACACGGTTGCCAGGACTTCCGCCCCGTCTTTCAGCGTCACCTCGTTGAAGCCGAGCAGGACTGGCCAATCCGACCCGAGACCCCTGAGGATCGGATGGTCCGAGGAGCCTTTCAGGACAGGCGAAAACCCTTCTGGCACCTCGACGCGGTCGTCGAAAGCGAGGCAGTTCACCGGCAGCACCTCCTCGACCGGCGTCTTGCGATAGCGCGCGCCGCCATTGATGCCCTGGAAGCTATAGTAGCCGCCGAACATCAAAAGCCCGCCGCCGTCGCGCACATAATCGCGCAGCAGCCGCAGGCGGTTCGGCGTCGGCTTGGAGTGAACCCAGGTGTCGGGATGCAGAAGCAGCGTGTTGGCGCCGATGTCGGAGAGCACCACCGCGTCATAGGCCGAAAGCGCCTCCATTGTTTGCGGAAAGCTGCGCTGTGCCTCATGCGCCGGCATGAAGGTCACGTCGAAGTCGGTCGCTTTCAGGGCCGTCAGCAATTCGTCCGCCCCGGTGTGGTAGGTGACCGTCGGAAACTGGTCGAAGCCCTTGATATGGGTCGCGGTCGACACCCAGGATTCACCGGCCAGCAGGATTTTTTTCTTGGACATTTGAACTCCGTCGTAAGTCTCAGCCGTAAGTCTGGGCTTGATTCTGCCGCGAGAACACGGCTTTCGGATTGGCGATCAGCATGCGGTCGATGGCTGGCTGCTCGACGCCATGCCGTTTCAGGCGCGGTATGAAATGCTTGAGGATTTAGCCGTAAGCGGACCAGTTTCCGCCGTTTACAGGGAATTTACAGAGAATCTACGTGTTCTTGAGTACGACGAAGGGTCGAAAAAAGGTCAGTTTGATTATAAAATTCAGTTAGTTAGAGTTTCCGATGCCGGTTTTTCATAGCAGGGAATTGCAATAACCAATTAATTCGGCGAAACCCGCCGGGTTTCCCGCAAAACTGAAATTCTATCGGCAGACGAGAGTTTCAAACCTCTCTCTCAGCACCAGACTATCCCGTCGACTGGGAACAATTATCTGATTTTCTTGGTCTTTTGCCGCCTGTCTGGTGCACAGGCCGTCGCAATGATGAACTGTGCGTAGAGAGTCGGGGAGGCACCGCATTAGCCCAAGTGCGGATTGGCACCTGACGCGAAAATCGTCGCATCGCTCTTTTTTTGGTCGGCCATCGATGGTGGGAATTTTGCGAGTGTTTTTTGCTGTGAAAAACGGGATTGGAGTTCTTTACGAAACCGTCGATCAGCATTTTGATAGAAAATGGAAAATAGCCTCCGAGTCGTGCTCTTTATCAGGCGACCGAGAATAGTTCTTAATTACCCTATTTCCGGGAACCAAAACAGCGGATTAGAAAAGAAAGATCGAGGTCTAGTTTTCGTGCTCGAGCAGGTTCGTCTTGAGGCATAGTACGAGGAAAATATGAGCCGGTTCAGAGAGTTGGAGCCAAAGAGCTTTTCCGATTACCACGTTGAAGCGCCCATCCGGCTCGACCTTGCGGCCAGGATCGCGTTTCCAGATGGATCAATGGGAGTCAAAGGTCTTCGAAAGGAGCGCGACGCCGGTCGCCTTACCACAGAAATAATCGCCAACAAGGAATATACCACCTTGTCCGCGATCGAGCGCATGAGAGAGCTATGCCGCGTCCAAGCAAAGGAGCCCGCCTTGTCTGGCGGAAGGAATACAGGAAAAAAGACGGCAAGCTCTTGGCGAACGCCGGCTGGTACATCGAAGATAACGGAAGGCGAATTAGCACAGGATGCGGCCGAAATGACCTTGGCGAGGCTGAGAAGCGCCTGCAAAGCTACCTCGCGGAAAAACACACCCCGTCGCGGCAACGGAACCGTGATCCCGATCAAGTAAAAGTCGCCGACGTTATCATCGTCTACGCGAACGAAATCGCACCAACTCATGCCGCGCCGGGCGAAACGCTCGCGCGGCTCTCCGCCATCAACAAGTTTTTTGGCCGCTTGATGGTGGCCGATATCAATGGTCAACTCTGTCGCGACTACGTCAAGCAATCGCCTACGGTTCCGGCGGCGCGTCGAAAGCTAGAAGACCTCCGCGCCGCCCTGAAGCACTACTATGCCGAAGGCTATGTGACTTCGATCCCTGCAATCGTCATGCCGGAGAAGTCCGTGGGGCGCCAGCGCTGGCTCACACGGAGCGAAGCCGCGCGATTGATCCTCGCGGCATGGCGAATGCGGCAGACATGGAAAGGCAAAGCCAGCGATCGCCGGACAGGCCAACACGTCGCCCGGTTCATTCTTGTGGCGCTGTATACCGGAACGCGCTCCGGTGCGGTCTGTGACGCGGCTATTCGGCCGACGGAAGGTCGGGGCTACGTCGACCTCGATCGCGGCGTGTTCTATCGCCGCGCCGACGGCCAGCGTGAGACCAAGAAGCGACAGCCGCCCGTCCGGCTCCCCGATCGCCTGCTATCGCATATCCGCCGATGGGCGACGACGCCTGTCAACATCAAGACGAAAAAGCGAGGCAAGAGCCTTACGATCGGCCGGATGATCGCGCACGACTTCGTCGTCGAGTGGCAGGGCCGACCCGTCGGCTCCATCAAGAAATCATTCAATAGCGCGTGCGAGGCGGCCGGGCTTGGCTGGTATGACAAAGACGGCAAGTTCGAAACCGACGTGACGCCCCACGTTCTTCGCCACACCGCCGCGACGTGGTTGATGCAGAACGGGACGGAGCTATCTCTGGCAGCCGACTTTCTTGGCATGACGGAGGCGGTTCTCCGCTCGACCTATTATCATCATCACCCCGACTTCCAAGCCGAGGCGGCCGAGCGGATCACGGCGAAGGCTCCGGCCCTGAAGGTGAAAAGACCCTGCGTGGGTTGCCGAGGACGTTGGACGCTCAACGGTATTGGCACATCTATGCACGAGATGAAGACCGACTAGATTTGCACTTCCCCGATCTTCGCCACACAGCGGCGACGAAGTTCCACCTTGGCGGCAGCCAAAAACCGCGGGAAAAGGACTTGAAGTGCACACCAGAGCAAATGTTTTGGCATGCTCAGGATAGGACGGCGGTGACGAGATTTCTTAACGAGGAATTGTAGGAATGGAGCGGCGGTCGCTAGCCGGCGATTTTCTCAAGTGCCGCGCCCCTTGGCGACCGTTGGCCCGCTTCGCTCGCTTCATGAATGGCTACAACGAGGCTGGCAGGTTTAACGAGGTTGCCAACTTGCACCAAAGGATTCAGAGACGTCATGGACGCCGCTCTTCATGGCGTGCGAGAGCGGAATTTATGGCTTTGTCTTTTCTTCGAGCATCGTGCGGGCTCGCCACACAGGATCGGGCGGCGACGAAATTGTCCTTGATAGACTCTTTAAAGAACTGCGGAAGCCTCTGCAGGCCCTGGATTCACTTGTAGCCACGATCTGGCATCTCGGCTCGAATCACTTTGATGGCCGTCAAGCGAAATCAGCCTGATTCCCTTCATCCCCACTATCCACCACCTGCCCAAGTCGGTGGACAGAAATTCGACGACGCGGGCGAACGAATCACCACATTTTAGGTCAGTTGCCCCGCGTTCGGCGCTGTCCGCGCTTCGCGTCTGTTGTGGTCTACAGCGTTGTGCCGGCGCTCAGTTCCAGCTGAGGGCTTACCGCAGATACGAACAAAAGGATTACACATGACGAACAAAAATAGAATATTTAAATCGGCCCAGGATGGTGGTGAGGGAAAGTCGCCCGGTAGCGGCCGAGGCCACGGCGAGGATCTGCAGATCGAGTATCGCCAGGTCGCCACTCTGAAGCCTTATGCGCGCAACGCCCGAACCCACTCGCGCAAGCAGGTCAGGCAGATTGCCGAAAGCATCAAGACATTCGGTTTCGCCAATCCGGTCCTGCTCGATCAGGAAGGCACCATTCTGGCCGGCCATGGCCGGGTCGAAGCGGCCAAGCTGCTCGGCATGGACCGTGTTCCTTGCGTCCGGTTAGATACGATGACCCCGCAACAGAAGCGGGCCTTCGTGCTGGCGGACAACAAGCTGGCACTCAATGCGGGCTGGGACCAAGACCTGCTTGCTGAAGAACTGCAGGCATTGCTCGACGTTGATGTCGACCTCGGCTTCAGCGCCGAGATCACTGGTTTCTCCGTCGCCGAGATCCACCATCTCGTCGAAGGGCTGGTTCCCGAGGAGGAAGGCAACCCAAGAGACGATGCCTTGCCGCCGCTCGAAGAAGCCACGCCGCGATGCAAGGCCGGCGATGTCTGGCAACTTGGCCGGCACCGGCTGATCTGCGGCAACGCACTCGACGTCGGGGTTGTCGCCACGGTGATGGATGGCGAAATCGCAAGGATGGTATTTTCCAATCCGCCCTACAAAGTGGAGATCCAGGGGCACGTCGGCGGCTCGGGAGTGACCAGGCGCCGGGAGTTCGCCATCGGCTCGGACGAGATGACCTCTTCCGAGTACACCGATTTCCTGGCCGCCTCGTTTCGCAATCTCGTGCGTCACTCGTGTGACGGCTCCATACATTTCATCTGCATGGACTGGCGCCATATGGGCGAAATGCTCAAGGCCGGCGACAGTGTCTATTCCGGCCTGAAGGATCTGATCGTCTGGGCAAAGGACAATGTTGGGACGGGCACATTCTACCGCTCCCGCCACGAACTGATCTTCGCCTTCAAGAATGGCGAGGCGCCACATATCAACACCTTCGAAGTTGGCCAGCATGGGCGCCACCGCACCAACGTTTGGCAGTACAAGAGCGTCAAAACCTCGAAGACCGGCCGAATGGACGAGCTTTCTCTCCATCCGAGCGTCAAGCCGGTTCAGATGATCGCCGACGCCATCAAGGATTGCTCTGCCGGCGGCGACATCATCCTCGATATCTTCGGTGGCTCAGGCTCAACCCTCATCGCTGCGGAAAAAACAGGTCGTCGCGGCTTCCTGTGTGAACTCGACCCGATCTATTGCGATCGCATCATCCGACGCTGGGAGACGTACGCCAGGGACGAAGCGAACCGCATCGCTGAAGGCATCACTTCGAAATTCCAGGAGGCAGCACAATGAGCAAATCACGCAGTGGAGGTAGTGAACCGTCTTCCGACAAGCCGGAGCGGAATTATGAGGTCGGCTATGGAAAGCCGCCTGCCGAGAGAAAGTTCAGGCCCGGCCGTTCCGGCAATCCTGCCGGTCGCCCGCGTGGCTCCAAAAACAAGATGAAGGACAGCGATATCATTTCGCTCGTCTTGAGCGAGGCTCAACGCGTCATCAAGATCAACGACGGCGAACGCTCTATCAAGACACCAGTCGCACAGGCCGTGGTGCGCTCCATCGGCATCAATGCGATGAAGGGCGATCCGCGCTCTCAGCGCCAGTTCACGGAGATGCTATTCACCGCTGAAAGGGAACGGGCGCGCATCGAACGAGAAAACATCTCAGCACTGATGGACTACAAGATTCGCGCGGAGAAAGAGCTCGAGCGGCGCGCTCGGCTGGGCATAACTGGGCTGCCTGAAATCATTCCGCATCCGGATCAAATTATCCTCGACCTGCGAAATGAGCGGAATGGGGAGGTCTGGATTGTGGGTCCATTGACCAAAGAGGAAAAGGCCAGATCAATAGCCGCCTATGAGGAGTGTCGAGAAGAATCTCGCCAAATGGTCCAGTTTATCAAAAACAGGCTTGCGGCATCGGAGAAAGCGCTTGCGGAGGAGCCCAGGTCTGCGGTGGTGAGGCGCCTCAAGAAGGCTATCGAAAGCGACAGAGATCTAATCCATTCGCTCAAGCGCAAGGCCGAAGAATTGTGTGAAAAACTGCGGCCGTGGGGGTTTGAGGAGACGCGCGAGCTTTGGGAGGGGCCAATAGTACTCGGTTATCCCTGGGTGTGAGTATTAACGACCGCCGCGCGCTGACGCGCCCGTGCTCAATGCAAAAAAGTCCAGAATGCTACCTATTGCAGGCCCTTCCCAGTAGAAGTCGGCATCGCATAAAGGAGGTGACGTTCGTCACGATCCGCCGGGGCACACCCACCGAAGGGACATTGGGCTGATCGCGGCTGGGCCAATGCAGCCACACCGTCCGCCTAGTTCCTCTCCCTGCACAGGACTACGAACTGACAACGCGCCACGTCGGCGAGAAGAAGGGGCGACCCAGGCCGCCCTTTAGGTTCAAGTTGGACTTGCCGAGACACGCAGGCCTTGCGAATAGCGCAACGGGCGTTAGCTCAACCGCTTTAGCACCCTCGTTTTGCCCAAGAGCCACCTAACAAGGACTTCTTGAAATCCGGGCGGCGTCCACGCTTTGCTGCGGACGAGAATGGCGCAAATGCAAGGCCGGTGGCAAGGACGCCGACGAGATACGCGGCAGCCTCCTTGCATTGTTGAGATTGAACGTTTTAGAAAGCGTCGCACATTGACCACGGTTAACAGTGTGGGAATCGTTGCGGAAAACGGCGCGCCTCAGGATTTTAAGCTGGCGTCGTTGGACAAACAGGAGCTTGTATTGGGGACTAGCGCTGGCAGAGCTTCGAAAGCGTCGACGCGGTGCTGCGCGGCACTGAAGTCGGCATCCCAGACCTTTTGAGCGCGAGAGCCCAATGACCGAGCGGATCGTCAGTTTTGTTATGAGTGGCGGTATTGGCTCACGGCTGTGGCCGTTGTCGCGCGAGGACAATCCCAAGCAGTTCCATGATTTTTCGGGCGATGGCTCGATGTTGATCAAAACTTTGCACCGGCTTACGGCGCGGCCGGACGGCGAAACGCCGGTCTTCCTGATTGCCTCGGAGCGGCACGCCGACCGCGTCCACGCCGATCTCGCCGGGCTAGACCTTTCGGGTGGTGGCCCTTTGTTCGAGCCGACCGGCCGCAACACCGCCGCCGCCGTTGCCTTGGCGACGCTGCGCACCCTCTCCGAATTTGGCGACAGCCTGGTGTTGGTAGTGCCGTCCGATCATGAGATCACGACCGCACGGCAATTCTGGCAGAGCGTGGAAAACGGTGCCGGCGCGGCGCGCGCCGGCCGGCTGGTGGTATTCGGCATCAAGCCCGGCCATCCCGAAACCGGTTACGGCTATATCGAGATCGCCGGCGAGAAGGATGGCATCTGCGATGTCTCGCGTTTCGTCGAAAAACCGGACCTCGCGACCGCGCAGACTTACCTGGCCGCGGGCAACTTCTACTGGAACACCGGCATTTTCCTGTTTTGCGCCAGTGCCATGCGCGACGCCTTCAGGGCTTTTGAGCCTGAGATTTGGAAGGCCACTGAGATTGCCTACCATGCAGCGACATCGGATCTTTCCGGCCTCTATATGCCTCTGGAACTCTACGCCGCGATTCCCTCGACGTCGATCGACTATGCCATCATGGAGCGCGCCAGCCACATTGCCATGGTGCCGGCCGGCTTCCGCTGGAATGATCTCGGCTCCTGGCAGTCACTGCTCGATGTCGGCCCCTCCGACAATGACGGCAATGTCATCGTCGGCGATGTCGTCGCCATCGACTGCGAGAATTCCTATATCCGCAGCGACAGTCGCTTGCTCTCGGCCATCGGCTTGAAGGACGTTGCCATCGTCTCGACCGCCGATGCCACCTTCGTCGCTCCGGTCAGCCGCAGCCAGAACGTCAAAAAGATCGTCGAGCAGCTCGAAAAGAGCGGCCGCCTGGAAACTAGGTTCACGCCCGCCGGTGACCGCGTGATCGAAAGCGGCGCCTGGCGGCGCCGTGTGCATCACTGGCTGTTTGAAGAGACGGTGCCGCTTTGGTCCACGGTCGGGGTCGATGAGCGCCATGGCGGTTTCCACGAGGCGCTCAGCTTTGACGCCACACCGCTGAAGAAGCCCAAGCGCATGCGCACAATGGCCAGGCAAGTCTACGCCTTCGCTGTCGCCAGGGCGCGCGGCTGGGACGGGCCTGCCGACCGGTTGATCGGCCACGGCCTCGAATTCATGGCCAGGAACGGCCGCACCGACAATGGCGGCTGGGTGCGCACGCTCAATGTCGACGGCACTGTCGCCGACGCAGTTGAGGATGCCTATGATCATTCTTGCGTGCTGCTGGCGCTGGCGCATGCCCATATGGTCGGCAACCCTGATGCATTGCGGCTTGCCGAAGAAACGTTTTCGTTCCTCGACGCGCATCTCGAGGATCACCGCATGACCGGCTTTCTCGAAACGTCGAGCGGCGAGGGCGAACGCCGCTCCAACCCGCACATGCATCTGCTCGAGGCTTTCCTGGCCTGGCATCAAGCGACCGGCGAGCTCGCCTATCTTCGCCGCGCCGCGCGCATCGTCGATCTGTTTCGCAGCCATTTCTTCGATCCGGAAAGCTGGACGCTGGGCGAGTATTTCGATGCCGAGTGGAGGCCGGCGGAGGGCCAAAAAGGCGCATGGACGGAACCCGGCCACCATTTCGAATGGGCCTCGCTGCTGGTCGACTTCGCGGAGCGCACCGGCCAAAGTGATCTGACCGGCTTTGCCAGAAAGCTCTATGCCTCGGCCATTGCCAGCGGCCTCAATCGCGCCACTGGCCTTGCCTATAGCGCCGTCTCGCGGCAAGGCCTGCCACTCGATCTTGTCTCGCGCAGTTGGCCGCAGGCCGAAGCAATCAAGGCGGCGATTGCACTGGACGGTTCAGGTGGCCCTGACCTCAAGCCCGAGATCGAAGCGCGTGTCGGTCGCCTGTTCCGTTGGCACATCAATCCGGCACCGCTCGGCCTGTGGGTAGATCGGATCGACGAGCGTGGCCGCTCGCTGGCGACCGAGGTGCCGGCGAGCATCTTCTACCATCTTGTCTGTGCGCTGACCCAGTATCTCGACAGCACTGGCGGCAAGCCCCAGTGAGGGCTCGACACTGGGCCTCGACATAGCTGCCGGTAAACAATGAACGGACAGAGGCGAAGAGCGGTTTCCCCGGAAATCGACCTGAGATCCTTGCGGGTCACGAAGGCCCGCCGCGATTGATAGTCACCGGCACGAAGATTGATGTTGTCCGGCTTTCTGGCATCTTTGATAATAGGCTTCGGTTCTTTCGACGTATGGCTCAAGCGATTTTAGTGAAGCCATGAGCCCAGCAGCCGTCTCGATATGGTTGGCATCCCGTGCTTAATTGAACTCGATTGTGAGGTTGGCTTCCAACGTTGTGATAGCAAGATGGGCATGTTCGCTTGAGGCTACCATGGTCGGCTTTGATTTGGCTGAATGTGAGCGACGCATCGTCGATGCAGACATGAACGACCTCCCAGCCGTCCTCACGCTCGGAGCTGCGCCAAGTGCTCTGCCCTGTGCGTCGCCGCTGATGCCTCGCGCGTCGCGTTCACGCAGGTCCTGCCCGACGAAAAGAAGCAGAGTGCGATCGCTTTCCTCAAAGCGGCCGTGACCTACACGCCAGTCTCGGCATCACCGTCACCCGTGTCATGACCGACAATGTCGCCTGCTATCAGTCGAAGGACTTTGCAAAGGGCCGCTGCGATCTCGGCCTCGAGCACCTCCTGCATCACCGCACGGATCACTTCGTGCAGACCTTGCGGGTCCGAAAGCAGAATGTCTTTGACGGCGGCGCTGGCGGTCTTACTTTCAGTCTTGGTCATGGTGGCGTTCCTTCGCGGGAATCAGGTGACGTTGAACATCACCAGCCTGCCATGACCGCCCCTCTCAGCGAATTTGCAGAACCCTCAGCACACTACCTCGCCTCGGATTGTCCAAGGAAAACCTGTTGAGTCTCCATCTAGTCTCATTGGATGTCACTTCTCAACTAAAACGATACCGCAGTAATTCACTTCTCAGAGCGGAGTTCGAACACCCTCGCACCGGAACGACCACAATGATCCTTCAAGATCGGATTTCACGGAGAGTCCGTTGGTAACTCGGATGTCAACTATCCAGATCGGGTCATGGTCAATCGCGCCGCTATCCTCTGATGCCAAATTGTACGCTCCTGAAACGTCGATCACCCTTCGCCCCGCCGTTTTCAGGTCTATGGTGAATAACGTCGCGCCGCCAATGTTGCGGAGCTGGAGGGTTGCCGTCCCGCTATCGCCGGAATAGGCCCGCAGCACATCAATGCTGATGCGGTTGATGAACATGCGCTTGCCGATCGGGTTGGTGATAGATCCCCCGGTAGGCGGTATAATCCGCTGGTCGAAGGAGAAGAAAGCCGGCCCGATGTCGAAGGAGTCAATATCGACCGGTGTGGCAATGGCTCTCCCGAGCGTCCTTATTTCTTTGCCGTAGGGGCCGACAAAGGCAAGGTCGCGCGTCCTGATATTGCGGTGGCAGAATGCCCTGATCTCGTCATCCGTGCTCAGGGAAATGAGGGAATCCCCTTCGAAGTAGACGACATCATCCACTTCGTAAGGCATCTTGTTCAGCCGGAAGGCCGGGACGCCTGCAGAGGTGTAGAACATCGCATCGGGCGACATGAACCGCGCGATCTGCGACGAGTCGAAATGCCTGCGCGGGATTGACAGCAGCGTATCGCTTTCCTTCGTGATCGACACTTCCCGATAGTCGCCGGAGAAAAGGCATGTCTTCGTGGAACTGATGACGACGAATTCCGTGCCTTCAATGGAGATGTTCTCCGTTAGTGAGCTGGTGGGGCCGAGAACAGAAGTCGCGCTGGCCGACAGACCAACAAGACGGCCGCGCCTGACAACGAGGTTCTTGCTCGGTGACAGGTTCCAGAGATCCTGAGCCTGCACGTCCTCAAGAATGAGCGAACGTACGCCCACGCCAGCCCCTATTTCAAGGCATTTGGAACTGCGGAACACTACCTCATCTATGCACTTGTCGAACTCAATCCCGCCGCGGACATCAAGCTCGCACGCATCGACGTACTTGCCTTGGCTGACATACAAGCCGCCGTCCATCTGGCCGCCCCTGATCTCGCAGTAATCAAAGCCACCGATGGTCACGCGGCCATTGCGCTCAAGGTTAGCGTTAGCCGTCGTCCAATTCGGATTGGCAACGACATTCATGTCGTAGATGATAAGGCGGCGATAGCCTTTGAAGTTGCTGCGATCGGCAGAGATGATGCGAGGGGCGCCAAATACGAAGGTGCCGGATCCATTCGGCCAGCGGGCGTCATAGTCATACGTCAGTCTGCGCCGCAGCGAGACGCTGCTGCCGTCAACACTCTCGATCTCATTGTATTCTGAGATGCGCGGATCAGGCGGGAATCCGGAGAAGCCACCACCGCTGAAACCATAAATGAAAACACGCGCGCCCGCCGTGAGACCGGTTCCATCCAAAGAACCCGTCACCTCGACGGTCGTATCCCCCGCAGACGCCGTGGCGATAGTCTCGCCCGCATAGTAGTTCCCAGAGGGAGCTTCATGACCATTGGTCATGAAGATGGTGCCGAAATGCAGCCCTTCGTTGTCGGACACGAACCCGACATCTGCTGCCCCGCCGTGCGTGTTCATGATCGCGGCGCCGTTGAAATCTAGCGTCAGGTATTCGATGCCGCAAAACATATGGGCGTGCTTGGTGGTGTAGGTCTTCCCTGTCTCGCCAATCCAATGAAGATGGCCATGCTTCCGGCCCCAGTCACACATCGCAACCATTGCGGCGTCGTCATCGGTCGTGCCGTCACCGACAGCGCCGAACATCTCGGCTGTCACGGCAGCCCGTTCTGCAATTTCCCCTCCGCCGGCGATCGAATCATGGAGTACGCCCTGGGCGCTCGTTGGCTTTACCGAATGGACGGAGAGATTCGCAATTGTTCCTTCGTTGGCTTGCGGTGCACTGGGCAAGATAGCGCTACCCCCAAGCAGGCGAAGAAAGGAACGACGTTTCATTCAAATCACCAGTCGTTGTTTTGCGCTCGATCGCCGCCGTTCAGTATGGTGCGACGAATTTTATCCGAGCCGCTCCATGGGAGTGGTACTCCAGTTTCGGGCCGATTAATGACGGATATTGGGGAACGATCGAAAACAAAAGGGAGCCTGTTTAGGTACGGGCCTTCGAACAGGTTCTGTTCGATAGCACCCCGCGGTGCCTGCCTACTACACGGCGTATATTAGCGCCAAATCAATAGCCGCACCTCATTGATAGATTCGTTAATCGCTGATAGGATGCCTGGGAGTACTTGGTTAAAGTTGGGCAGAGTTGAAAATCGTTTGATGTATTCTATGTGATCTGTTGATGAATAATGTAATTTTTGAGCCCATCAGCAAGGCTTATAATGTCCGCCGGACCTCTCGGGCTGACCGCACAAAAATCCTTGGCTTATTAGTTGTTCGGCGAGATCAGCCCCGTCCTTAGTAAAACACTGGGCCACTATAGAGTTGTACAGCCTTGCGGCGACAAGGCCATCACAAGGCGTGCCCAGTCCTACTGGCTTGCAGGAGACCGTCTGCGGCGGGAACCGCTGCCTTGCCGCTTCGGACACGAGGCCAATCATCCCAGACGGCTTCGTGAAAGTCGCTCCGCACAAGATCACCTGTTTGGATGCAACAGTTATATCCCTAATGTCTTTTATTACGAGTTTGCCGCTAAATGGTATCGGGCTGTCGATCCTGACCGGCGGGCGTTTTTTGGGCTCATTCGCTTGCAGTAGGGCGAGGATTCCCCACGTGAACAGCGCCAAAAACATCGCTAAAATCGCAGGCCAGCGCCAAGACATACGTTCTCCGACCTGTGACATACAACGAAATCTATATTTTACGGTCGCGCAAAGCAGCGGGCCAACGGATACTTAACAGCCTCACTCGCACCCGGCAATTCGCACGATCTTCGGTTATCGGTGCGCCACCTCACAACGTCGGCTTGCAACGCTGTTGTGAGACTGATCCATTTACAGGCGTCAAGCCGCTCGTCCAGCAAGTGAACGAACACAATCGCGTCTTATCAAAGCCTTGCCCTGAAGGACCTCGATCGCTGCGCCAACCAAAGCGAGGAAGAGTACCAACTTCGCTTTATGTTCCCGCCAACTGAGACTCCCAAAAAATTTCAACACAGCGAAAACGGTGGCGTGACTCAGCCTGTCGTAATGGAAACCTACCTCGAAGCCGAATTCCGTAAGACGTGGCACAGGCAAAAGCGCAAGCACGGCAAGCAATGTGACGAAAAAACCTATCCGTTCGGTGACTGATTGCAATCCCATATGATCTCTTGAAAGCTGGCAAGGCTGGGCTCGGTGATCCGCACCGAGCCTACTATCATGTCGAGGGCAAAGCGGTGCCTGCTACCACGTTTGCATCCAAGCTTCGAAAAATCAACTGAACGTGCTGCGCATCGCCACGATCGCCGATCAAGAACTTGCGATCCGTGAAAGCAAAAAACCTGTCTCTTTCCATGTTCCATGCGCGTTCTTGTCTTTTGTCAGGATCGAGTGCAGGCGCTCTGTGAGCGCGTCTCATTGGATTCTGATGATCGCCCTCCCTGCGCATCGAAGCCGTGGCGCGTGGTCTCGACGTCGAGGAAGGCGTGGATCTCATCCCCGCCGACGCCGATCCTGGCGCCAAGTTTTGGCAGATCGAGATCGTTCAGGCGCCTGGCGGCGATGTGCGGCGGTTCTGGTCGAAACGGCCCGTCGCCATTGGCCAGCCGAATGCCGCGTTCATGGCATCGAACAGCAGTTGGTGGCGGTCCACTGTTATGGGCCGCGACTGACAACCCCAGCCGAAGCCTTGGCGTATCGCGGCACGGGGCGGATGTGCTTAACCATTCCATCGCCCCTGAGGCCACCTTGGCGCGCGAGATCGGCGCTTGCTTCGTGCCCTGTGCGTTCGTCACGGCGGGCTTCAACGACTATATGGACCGCAATCGGCGGAAATTGCTGCAGGAGGACGTGCTGCCCAATCTCTCCATGACAGCCTCGCGGGTCGCGCTGGAGACCGCCGCGCGACTTTCGGCCAAACCGGAATGCTCTTGCCAGGGTTTAAAGTCGCCTCAACCGGCAGAGCGTTCCAGCCGGTTCTGAGCTTTCAGGAGCGTAGTGCGAGTTCGTGGCTGGATCTTAGCCAGGCGGCCTGAATATGCCGTCGATTGCCGGCTCGCCGTCGGTGCTCACCAGGCCGCGGGCCACCAGGTCCTCGAGATGGGCAAGCACCGACAGTCCGGCCGCGCCGTGCAGGCGCGGGTCGGTATCCCTGTAGATCGCCGCGACCATCTCCTTGATCGTCCGGTGACCGCTTCTGATCCGCTCCAGGATCGCTTGCTCGCGTGCCCTGCGATGCGCCTTCAACTCGCGCATGAAACTACGCGGCGCGGTCACCGGCCCGCCATGGCCGGGCAGCAGCAGGCGGTCGTCGCGCTCGATCAGCCGATCCAGCGAGGCCATATAGTCGGCCATGGCGCCGTCCGGCGGCGCAACGATGGAGGTCGCCC
Source organism: Mesorhizobium sp. WSM4844 (assembly GCF_055811775.1). Classification (NCBI taxonomy): domain Bacteria; kingdom Pseudomonadati; phylum Pseudomonadota; class Alphaproteobacteria; order Hyphomicrobiales; family Phyllobacteriaceae; genus Mesorhizobium; species Mesorhizobium sp. WSM4844. The sequence continues at coordinate 71,194 of NZ_JBVVQB010000001.1, forward strand.
AGGCCATGACATGATCGGCCGAGAACAGGATACCGTTTCCTTCCAGCGCAAAGGCTGCATGATTGGCGGCATGGCCCGGCGTCAGCACCGTTCTGATCGCCCAGCCGTCGCCGTTTACCACCAAACCATCGGGAAGCGCGATATCCGGATTGAAGGCGGTGTCGGCGCTGGCGTCGAGCGGATTGATTTCGCCTATGCGCAGCGGCCTCGCCGGCCGATGTGGGCCCTCGGCCAGGATAATTGCGCCAGTGTGCTGCTTCAGCCGCGCTGCCAGCGGAGAATGGTCGCGATGCGTGTGGCTGACGAAAATATGGCTGACCGGCCTGTCTGCGATCACCTCGATCAGTGTCTTGAGATGCGCATCGTTATCCGGCCCCGGATCGATCACCGCCAGCGTCTCGCGCCCAACGATGTAGCTGTTGGTGCCGTAGAAGGTGAACGGGCTGGGATTTTTCGCGGTAATCCGAAGCACGTCGGGCGCAACGGTCACGCCGTGGCCGTAGGCCGGGTCGAAGTCTGTGTCGAATTTCAGCGCCATGGCCAATGTCGTTCAGTTCTGTTGCAATGCGTGTCGCGCTAAAGTGTGCAGCGGTTTTGCGATAACGACACGCATAAACAACAACCTAAAGCGCGTCGCATGAGCCCGTCGAACGCCACGCGCTTTAGAGACGGCAAAACCGATTGCCGCATAGCACGGAAGCCAATATAGGAAAACGCAAGGCCGCGATCTGCGGTAGTCCGCAATGAGGAAGACCATGGCAATTGCAACGACGCCGCTTGTTTCTCTCGCTCTGCCTGAAAAGGGCGCCGCCCGCCTGGCGACCCAGCTTTTGCTGGCGATCGTTGGGACGCTGCTGCTGACCTTGTCGGCCAAGACCAGGGTTTTGCTCGGACCGGTCGACATCTCGATGCAGACCTTGGCCGTGTTCCTGATATCAGCTGCATTCGGCATGCGCCTCGGCGTCGCCACGCTGCTTCTCTACATGGCGGAGGGCGCCATCGGCTTGCCGGTCTTCCAGGGCACGCCGGAAAAGGGCATCGGCATTGCCTACATGCTCGGCTCGACCGGCGGCTATCTCTTCGGCTTCGTGGTCATGGCGGCGATCGTCGGCTGGGCCGCCGATCGCGGCTGGGATCGTCATCCGGTCAAGCTCTTCAACGCGATGCTGGTTGCCGAAATCGTCATGATGGCGATGGGCTTTGCCTGGCTGGCGCTGCTCATCGGCCCGGAAAAGTCATGGCAGTTCGGCGTCGCGCCCTTCATTGTCGGCGACCTGATCAAGGTCGGCCTGGCGGCGAGCCTTGTGCCAGCCGTCTGGTCACTGCTCAAGCGTTCCTGAACTCTGGTCGACGCAATCGCTGGCTGTAATCGTGCAATGATCCTGTTTCAGCGACGGGCTCGTCGGACTTCTCGTCATCGCAGGGCGGGCCATTGGCCGGCATCTGCTATGCAACGCTTTGCTAACGATACCGTCACACTATGGTCAAGACTAAGGACTAAGGACCACAACAGCCAGCGATTCGTCCCGAGCCAGTGTAACCAGGCGGCTACACATCGGCGCAATCGTTCAATACCGCTGGTTGGGTGGCTAAAAAAATAATGCGGCTCGATCGCTTCTTAGGCATAGCTGAAGTTAATGGACAAATAGCAGGAATTTTTTCGACGAACCGCCTTGATCCCCGCGACACAGCTGCTTACCGGCATCGTTGCGCTGTCGTAACCCTTGACATCAACCATGCCGAAAACCGCCGAGAGCGAGACGTGTGATTAGCCCGAAAAAAACAACTGTTAAGGCAGCGTTGCAACCGCCCGCGGTCGGCGCCGCAGCGCGCTGGTATGCCGCCAGCGTTTTTCCGGGAAAAGAAGACGTCGCCGAACGGCATCTCCGGTTGCAGGGGTTTCACCCGTTTATACCTCGCAGCGAGAAGACCATACGTCATGCCCGGCGCATCGAGACGCGACCGGCAGCATATTTTCCAGGTTACATGTTCATCGCCCTCGATGTCGCGCTGCAGAGGTGGCGCTCGGTCAATGGAACGTTCGGCGTGCGCTCCCTCATCATGCAGGGCGAGCGGCCATTGCCGGTCCCCTCGGGATTGGTTGAGCGGTTCATAGCCCTGACTGGCAAGGACGGCTTGCTTGATTTCAGTGGAGGCCTTACTGCGGGCGCTTCGGTTCGGATTCTTGCAGGTCCTTTCGCGGAGATGATCGGTCGCCTTGACCGGCTCGATCCGGCCGGAAGGGCCCGGGTTTTGGTTGCCATCATGAATGGCGAGATCCCTGTTGACTTGGATTCAAGGGAACTCGTCGCGATCGCATAATTGACGCTCGGTTATGCGATGCAATTGCTGCAAAGTCGGCTCTCGGGATCACCCGGGAGTGCGGTAGCCATTGTGGGGGGCAGAGAATCGCTCCCCGGAAATAGTTGGATAGTAGTATGGGTCAATCTCGCACGCTTGGGTGGGAAATACCGGGAGCAGGTGAGAAACCGGCGATATTTTGTGCTATCGATCGGCAACGGTTTCGCTCCGTTAATGCCGTGAGTGACGCCGGCAGAGCCGCCATTCCCAATCCGGCGGCGGACGATCGCTTCTGATGAAAGTGCTGGTCACCGGCATTGCCGGCTTTATCGGGTTCCACGTTGCTAAAGCATTGTTAGAGCGCGGTGACGAAGTCGTCGGATTCGACGTCGTCAACGACTACTATGATCCCAAGCTGAAAGAGGCGCGACTTCGTCTCCTAGAGGAAACGAACAGACGGACCAATTCCGGCTATCACTTCATCCGAGCCAATCTCGCCGATCGCGCTGCTGTCGAAATATGCTTTGCCGATCACAAATTCGATCGCGTAGTCCACCTCGCTGCGCAGGCCGGCGTTCGTTACAGCGTCGAAAATCCGCATGCCTACGTCGAGAGCAACTTAGTCGCCTTCACTAACATACTGGAGGCCTGTCGCCACGCCGACATCGCACATTTGACCTATGCCAGCACGTCGAGCGTCTATGGCGCTAACACCGATATGCCGTTTTCAGAGCATCGGCCCGCCGATCATCCGCTGCAATTCTACGCTGCCACCAAGCGTGCCAACGAGTTGATGGCGCATAGCTACAGCCATCTGTTTAGACTGCCGACAACGGGCCTGCGCTTCTTCACCGTCTATGGCCCGTGGGGCCGGCCCGACATGGCGTTGTTCCTGTTCACGAGGAACATACTCGCCGGAGAGCCGATCAAGCTCTTCAACAACGGCAACCACACGCGCGACTTCACCTATGTCGAGGACATCGCCCAAGGCGTGATCCGGGCGAGCGACCAGCCGGCAGCGCCAAACGCCGGCTGGGACTCGGACGATCCGGACCCCGCGACGAGCAACGCGCCCTGGCGCATCTTCAACATCGGCAACAACAACCCAGTGAAACTGACCCAATATGTCGAGGCGCTGGAAGAGGAACTGGGCCGCAAGGCGATCGTGGAACTGCTGCCGCTGCAGCCGGGCGACGTGCCGGACACCTTCGCAGACACCTTGGCCTTGCAGGCCGCCGTCGGCTATAAGCCGGTGACCCCTGTGCGGGACGGCGTGGCGGCATTCGTAGCTTGGTTTCGCACTTATAATAACTGAGATGAGACGCTTGCCGTCTATTACGACACCCAAGAGTGCGGTAGCCATTGTTGGAGCCGCAGGATGTCGGTAGACGTGGCAGTGGAGAACTGTTGGTGGCCTTTGCGGATGATCGGTTAACTGGTTAATGGCTTCGGGAATTTGAATACCTCCACTATCAACCT
>NZ_JBVVQB010000001.1:75073-175466 GCF_055811775.1 Mesorhizobium sp. WSM4844
GCAATTTTCCGGGTGTGGCAGCGGCTGGTAATATCTTGCCCACCTTTGCCCTGACCTATGGCCTGGTGTTCGTGACCTGCCCGGTAGAGCCGATGGCTTACCAAATCGGGAGGATGATATCATTCGCTTAGAAGACACCTACAGTCGCGTTCGAGAAACCGCCGGAGAAGTACAATGACCAGGAAGATCGCACTCATCACCGGCATCACTGGCCAGGATGGCGCCTATCTGGCGGAACTTTTGCTGGCAAAGGGCTATGACGTCCACGGTATCAAGCGGCGTTCATCGTCGTTCAACACGGGTCGCATCGATAATCTCTACCAGGATCCGCATGAGAAGGACGTAAGGCTGTCGCTGCATTATGGCGATATGACCGACGCGACGAATCTCATCCGTATCGTCCAGGAAGTGCAGCCAGACGAGATCTATAATCTCGCGGCGCAATCGCATGTTCAGGTGAGCTTCGAGACTGCAGAATATACGGCGAATGCTGACGCGATAGGTACACTACGCCTTCTGGAAGCCATCCGGCTGCTTGGTTTGACAAAGAAGACGCGCTTCTATCAGGCATCAACTTCTGAGCTTTACGGGAAGGTTCAGGAGATCCCACAAAAGGAAACGACGCCCTTCTATCCGCGATCGCCCTATGCCGCAGCAAAGATCTATGCCTACTGGATTGCGGTAAATTACCGGGAGGCTTACAATATCCATGCCTCCAATGGAATTCTGTTCAACCATGAAAGCCCGATGCGCGGGGAAACATTTGTGACACGCAAGATCACACGCGCGGCTGCCGCGATCAGCCTGGGCCTCCAGGACAAACTCTATCTCGGCAATCTGTCTGCCGAACGAGATTGGGGCCATGCCCGCGACTATGTCGAAGGCATGTGGAGGATCCTTCAGCAGGATGCGGCCGACGATTATGTCCTCGCTACTGGAATGAAAAACTCGGTCCGCCGATTCGTCGAGCTTGCATTTGGCGAGGTTGGGACCGAGATCCAATGGGTCGGTTCCGGCATCGACGAAAAAGGCATTGATGCAAAATCCGGCAGCGTTCTGGTCGAGGTGGATCCGCGGTACTTCAGGCCCACCGAAGTGGAGCTTTTGATCGGCGATCCCTCAAAAGCAGAGCGCATTCTCGGGTGGAAGGCGACAACGTCGCTAGCTACAATGGTCCAGGAAATGGTCCAGTCGGATCTCAAAACGGTAAGACGAGAATCCGAGCACCGGCGCTTGGACGAGGATCGCATTCGTGTTGCGGCACAGTGAGGAGCGTTGGACCGAGTCGACATGAAAATCTCGGTTTTAACGGTCTGCTGGAACTCGGCCGCAACAATCAGGTACACGATCGATAGTTTCTTTGCCCAGGACCATCGGGACAAAGAGTTGGTGGTCGTCGATGGGGGGTCGGCGGACGAAACACTGACAATCGTTCGATCGTATCCCCAAGACCAGATTCAGTTGCTCAGCGAGCCTGACCGCGGCATGTATGATGCATTGAATAAAGGGCTGCGCCTGTATACCGGACAAGCAGTAGGCGTGCTGAATTCTGATGATTGTTTCCACGATCACACGGTGCTGAGTCGGATTTCGGCAGGCCTCGAACATGCCGATATCGTGCATGGCAATCTGAATTTTGTCGAAAACCATTTCAACAAGCGGGTCGTACGACGTTGGCGTGCTGTTGCCAGGCCGGCCAAGGGTTTTCGGACCGGCTGGATGCCAGCGCATCCGACGTTCTACGTCCGGCGAAAGGTGGCCGATGCGGTAGGTGCGTTCGACGTTAACCTGAAAGTCGCGTCGGATTACGATTGGATGTTGCGTGCTGTTGAGCTCTACGAATTCAAATCTGCGACGAGCGATCATATTTTGATAGATATGATGGTTGGGGGGGCCAGCACGAACAGCATCATGTCGTACGTCAGGCACAACATGGAGGCGTTACAATCGAGACGCCGATGGCTCGGATCAGGTACGATTGACTACGCATTGGTCGCGAAGCCGGCGCGCAAGTTTGGCCAACTTGTTTTCACTCTTAGGGCCAAAGGCTAAGATCGATCGCAACCTGACAATCAGTTCCAGTTCCCGCCCTGCGGATTCTCCACCAACTTCAGCTGGCCGCAAATCATTCACCACCCATTTTGTTAGCGTAGAAAGCCTCCCAGAGACTACATGTGTGTCTATCCAAAACCTCGTAGTCAGCCCGAAAAAGCCCGGCGCTGGTATCAGCTTCCTGAGGGTTAGTGAGTCCTCTCAAGTGAAGTCAAAGACCTGCGTACAATGTATAGTCAAAATTCAGGATGGAAATTGACGTGAGAAAACTGTATAATAGTAGAAAGCGGATCCTGGTGACTGGCGGTGCAGGTTTTCTTGGTTCGCATTTAATAGACAGATTGCTCGGTGAGGGGGATGAAGTTGTTTGCGTTGACAATCTCTTTACCGGAAGCAAGAGAAATATAGACCATTTACACGGGAATCCTAGGTTTGAATTTCTTCGGCATGACGTTTGTTTTCCGCTTTACGTAGAGGTCGATGAAATATACAACCTTGCTTGTCCAGCATCTCCGATTCACTACCAGCATGATCCGGTACAGACGACCAAAACGTCTGTACATGGCGCGATCAATATGCTTGGACTCGCGAAGCGGCTTAAATGCAAGATTTTGCAGGCTTCGACGAGTGAAGTTTATGGAGATCCCGCCGTGCATCCGCAGATTGAAGAGTATTGGGGTAACGTAAACCCCATTGGGCCCCGCTCGTGTTACGATGAAGGCAAACGGTGTGCGGAAACTCTATTCTTCGATTACCATCGACAGCATGATTTGAAGATAAAGGTAATGAGAATATTTAATACATACGGGCCTCGTATGCATCCGAACGACGGTCGCGTTGTTTCGAATTTTATAATGCAGGCGCTGAAAGGTGAGCCCCTAACTATTTACGGCGAAGGCGACCAGACCAGATCGTTTTGTTATGTCGACGATCTAGTTGACGGGATGATTCGCCTGATGAACTCTAGTGATGATATCACTGGGCCAATTAACATTGGTAATCCGGTCGAGTTCACTATAAAGGAGCTTGCGAAGGAGATTTTAGAAAAAGTTGAATCAAAATCGTCTCTTGTTTTTGTACCACTTCCTCTCGATGATCCAAAGCAACGGCAGCCGGACATTTCCAAAGCTAAGGAATTACTCAACTGGCACCCGAAAATTCGGCTAACTGACGGGATAAAGTCTACAGTCAGTTATTTTGAATCGTTGCTCGACAGGGCAGCTAATTAAGAATGGTAAAAGCGAGGCCTCTAGGCAGTGGACTAGTTAAGAGATATCCATGCGCTCAGTTCTGAATACGATAAATTTTATTGTGGCACATCCCCTTTGCTCAGGGAGGCCACTGAGCGCGCTATGGCGATATGTAAGATGGCAAGCCGAAAGCGCGATACGCCACGAGCTAGAGTTCCAATGGATAGCGGGAGCGAAGTTGGTAGTGCGAAAAGGTATGACCGGCGCTACTGGCAATATCTATTGCGGCCTGCACGAATTCTCAGATATGGCGTTCGTCCTCCATTTCCTGCAACCACTCGATAACTTTGTAGACGTTGGCGCTAACGTTGGGAGCTATTCTGTCTTGGCGTCGGCTGTATGTGGAGCGCGAACGGTTGCACTTGAGCCCGACCCGACCACGATTGAATTTTTAACGCGCAATGTGAATGTCAACAGAATTCAAAGCCGTGTTACAATCATTGACGCCGCGTTGGGTGCAACACAAGGGACAGCAGATTTCACCATCGGACGCGACACTAGAAACAAAATGGCTAAAGCAGACGAGCATGAAACACGCGTTGTCAGAGTTGATACCCTAGATGAAATTGTTCGCGATGCAACGCCAATATTGGTGAAGATTGATGTCGAGGGCTTCGAGGCCGATGTTATCGCGGGTGCCAAAAATACGCTTGGAAGGCCAGAATTAATGGCAATCCTGATTGAAACTGTTGATGACGATGTTCGCCATACACTAAATTCCCACGGTTTTGTCGAAGTGCACTATGAGCCTCGCTCCAGAGTCTTATCTCAAACAGAAGATCAGGCTGGGAGAGGGGCGAATTTCCTTTTTGTGCGCTCCATAGAGGCTTGCACTGAGCGTGTAAAACGTGCGCCCCAGCGACAAATTCTCCACCAACTAATATGAATTAGGGCAATCCGATGCTAGTTCATCTGTAAGCGATTTTGTCCATGAAGGACAACAAGCTGGACGCGTCGATCCTTGAGGCCTACATCGAGTCCGAATTCCTTGAGACGCAGCACGGCCATGGGTCGCCTTGACCGGCCCGATCCAACTGGAAGGGCCGGGTTCTCGCTGCCATCATGAATGGCGAGATCCCTGTCGACCTCGACGCAAGGGACCTCGTCGCAATCGCATAGCCGTTAGTCGTACTCGGTCGTGCGTGCAATTGTTGCAAAGTCGGCTCTCGGGGTTTCACCCAAGAGTGCGGTAGCCATTGTTGGAGCCGCAGGATGTCGGTAGACGTGGCAGTGGAAAACTGTTGGTGGCCTTTGCGGATGATCGGTTAACTGGTTAATGGCTTCGGGAATTTGAATACCTCCACTATCAACCTGCCGAACCAGAGGCATCTTCTGCTTCGGATGCGCTTTCAGTTGCTTGGTGGATTGACGTTCGCGATCTTGCTCCCCGCGATCGTCCGTATGTCGTTTGATCAACAAGTGATCTGGTCAACGAATATGCAAGTTACGATTTTCGCTGCGTTCGTCGCTCACACGTCGGGCTACCTGCTTTACAAGCGCATCGGCAATTTTCCGGGTGTGGCAGCGGCTGGTAATATCTTGCCCACCTTTGCCCTGACCTATGGCCTGGTGTTCGTGACCATCTTCTTTTTCAGGTTTGACTATAGCCGGTTCCAGGCCGCCGCGAGTTTCTTTCAGTCGACATTGTGGTATTTTGGTCTGAGCTTGGCCACGCGACGGCTCGACCCCTACCGGTTGGCAGTGATCCCCGGTGGGAACGTCGATAGGCTGGAGAGCATACCTGGTGTCAGTTGGCACAGGATTCATTCGCCCGAGACGATCGTCGAATATGCTAGCGGTGTAGTGGCCGATCTTCGAGCCGATCTTTCGGATGAATGGGAACGATATATCGCTGATCGCGCGCTCTCGGGAACGCCGGTCTATCATGTCAAACAAATCAGTGAGTCGCTCACGGGCCGAGTGGAAATAGAGCATCTTTCCGAAAATACTCTGGGGTCATTGAATCCAAACCACGCATATTTGAAAATAAAGCAGGTTATTGATTGGACTTCAGCTCTATTCATACTTCTCCTTCTCTCACCATTGCTTTTGTTTGTTGCAATATTTGTAAAACTGGATTCTAAAGGTCCTGTTTTATTCAGGCAGAAGAGGATGGGGTACAGAGGAAATATCTACGAGGTCTACAAGTTTCGGACGATGATATTCAGTGCCACTGTTGGCGATGAAAAGGAAGAGGCCATCACAAAGGCAGGCGATACGCGGATCACTCGCTTAGGACAGTTCTTGAGGAAATCCAGGATCGATGAGTTGCCGCAAGCCATCAACATCTTGCGCGGCGAGATGAGCTGGATCGGGCCGCGTCCGGAGGCCCTCGTTCTGTCAAAATGGTATGAGGCAGAGCTGCCATTCTATCGGTATCGGCACATCGTCCGGCCTGGCATTACCGGATGGGCGCAAGTCAACCAGGGCCATGTTGCCGCGGTGGACGACGTTCTGGAAAAGCTTCACTATGACTTCTACTACATCAAGAATTTTTCTCCTTGGCTCGATGTGCTGATCGTGTTTCGTACTGTCCGAACCATGCTGACAGGGTTTGGTGCACGTTAAATCGTCGGGTAGTGTTTCTCCCTGGTGGTTGCAAGCAGCGGGGTGGGGTGGTTACAAGGTCCAGCTCCTTATGCGGGCCGTGTTGTAGTTCGTGGCGCGGAAAACAGTAATAGGTTGGAATATGCAAACCCTATATCTTATGCAATCGATGGATGTTCCATCGGGTGATTGGAGCCTATTGCAGAGCGCGTTGCACGGTTCGTGGACTGGTATCTCGACCACCATGGAGATAAGCCGGTTAAGAAGGCGGTGTCATTCGGTCCAAGAAAGAACTCGCTTGGGATGTCAATTGCTGACCGAGTTCGGTGCAAGATAATGCTCCACTCGCAATCAGAGGAGGTCGCTTTCTCGTGGCATGGACTTCCGCAATACGCGGCTCGACTCATACGCGCGGCTGCGGCACGGCTGGATAGGCCATGCGTGGTCGTGGGGTCCCGCCCGGTGGTCCCAATTGATGGAATGGAGCAGGTGCTCGGCCGACCGGTCCAGTGGATAGACCCGGGAAAGCCTACTTCCTGGTCTGAGATCGGCCTGAAAATTCCGAAGTTCTATATCCAGTCCGGCTGGTCTTATCCTGCTTTTTCAGCACTTGGCCGCGAGGTCAAGGAGGCTGGCGGATGCGTAATCGGGCTGAGCGATGCAAACTGGAGGGGTGATCTCCGCCAGCTTCTGCTTGGCCCGGCCGCTTTTCGGCTTCGCCACCGCCGGCACTTCGACGCAATTATAGTGCCCGGGCACCAGGGAGAGCGCCTTCTGCGTTATTTTGGGATGCCGCGTCACCGCATCCGCATGGGATTGTATGGCGCTGACCCCACGCTTTTCTCCCCGGGGCCGCCGCTTGCTGAACGGCCACCCGAGTTCTTGTTTGTCGGACAGCTAATCCGCCGCAAGGATATTCTCGGTTTGACGAGCGCATTTGTCGAATTTTGCCGACAGCGGCCCGAATGGACGTTGCGAATCTGCGGGAGCGGCGAGCTGAGGAACCAAATACCCGTTCATCCCAAAATTATTGTCGAGGATTTCGTACAGCCCCAGGAACTCGTCAGCCGCTATTATTCGGCACGGTTTTTGGTGCTGCCGTCCCTGGTTGAAGCTTGGGGGCTCGTGGTTCACGAAGCTTCGCTCAGCGGTTGCGGTTTGGTTTTGAGTGATGCTGTTGGCAGTGCCGACGACCTTGCATCGGATCGCAACGCGATGCGATTTCGAGCCGGGTACGAACGAGAAATACTGGCCGCACTTCATTCGGCGGCAGACTCAAGCCCTGACTGGCTCGTCGGAGCCGGATTTGAATCGAGAGCATTGGCGCAGAACTTCGGTCCGGAGCGCTTTGCTGTGGAGGTGTCAAGTCTGATTTCGTCTTTCGCCGGCAATAGCTTTTGATCGGGAATCCGGCGAAGGCCTAGCGTGTTCTCGGCTGGAAAGCCTCCATTTCCTTCGAAAGCATTGTTAGCGAGATGGTGGAAACGGACCTCCAGGCGGTCAAGCGGGAGGCGCAGCACCGGCGACTTGAGCGCAGTCGACGCCGCGCAGTAGCGCTAGGTCGAAGCTCGTGAAGATTTCAGTCGTCACCGTTTGCCGGAACGCCGCCGCTACGATCCGGCATACGCTCGACAGCTTCTTTGCCCAGCACCACGAGGACAAGGAGCTAGTCATCATCGACGGAGTGTCGACCGATGAAACGCTTTCGATAGTGGCAATAAGAAAATGACATTGCTTAAAGCACGCTTGGAGAAGTTAGATTGTTAACAATAGCTGTGGAGAATTCTACGTGGAACAATATGGGGGATGCATTCTATCAGACATCTTTACAACGCCTTTTACAGGCGCAATTGCCGCAACATCGAGTTGTCTCGTTTGATGGGCCAATAAAACGCGGGTTTCGGCCAGGACGTTTTGGGCGGCATAGCTTCGATGTAAGGACTTGGACCCACGCCGATCACTATGTCTTTTCTGGTCCGATTTTTCACCGCTTCGTTGAAACATATGGTGATTTAATAAAAGCGATAGTTGATAAAGGATCGACCTACAGCTTTATAAGTGTTCATTCAAATACATATGACTGGGAGCTGCCGAACCTTCGATCTTTCTTGACGAGTTACCCTCCAAAAGCGATTCATACCAGAGACCGTTATACATATGATAAAATTGGAGACTTAGCAAAAGAAAGCTTGGATGGAATATGCTTTGCCTTTTTTGTCAGGTACTTGGACGGTATACCTGACTTGGCTCCAAGAGATCCATATTTATGCTCAAGCTTTCATAGTATTAGAGAACCGGTGCTAACGTGCGATCCCGCGCCGGCTGAAAAGAGCTTTGTTGGATCGGGGGTGTCATTTGAGTTGAAGAAGGCCAATATACCTTGGCGATGGGATCGCCACCTGGACTTCAAGCGAGCTTACCCAATCAAGCTCGGTCATTGGAGTATAATAAGGCCAGTGCATGGCCTTTACGGGTTCTCGCATTTGGTTTTTAGCCGTCCTAATTCGTATGTTACCTACAATCCTCTGAATTTCCTATCTATTTACAAGCACTGTGACGGGGTGTTGACCGACCGCGTGCATGCCGGCGTGGTCGCCCTCTCCTTTGGTCGTCCTGTGCGCTTGTTGGCGGTTGACAAGAGATCTGAATTGTTTTCGAACGCACCAATAACCCGCACTGACGGTATATTCGAAATTGATAATAGCGAGCTCGCAAAGCAGTATGAGCGACACACTGATTGGATTCGAAACAATCTTTTGAGCGCAATATTGACGTGAGTAGGCCCATCAACTCAGCGGCATGGGCGCGATTCATCTTCGGATCATTTGTTGCCTCCGGTGTTGTGCTCCTACTGACCCTCGTGTCAGGGATGGTTACGGCTCGCGTATTAGGCCCAGAAGGGCGAGGTATTTTGGCGATTATTTTGACCTGGTCTGGCTTGCTTACGGCCTTGGTACAATTGCCTATTTCAGATGCCATTGTTCTTATCAGTGATCCCAAGGCGAAGAGCTCGGTGGAAGCCTCTGGGCTTTATATCTCCCGCGCGCTATCGATCTTGCTTGCGTTGTTGTGCGGCGTTATAATGTACGGCGCAATGAGCAGATACGAAGCCGTTCCTGTACTAGTCGCATCACTATTCGCGTTCTCTTCATCAATGGCGGGTATTATTGGTGACGTTTATAGAGGTATATTAAGGTCTAGGGGAAGGTTTTTCGCACTGCAGGCGTTCTACGTCTCTCAGCCGTTTATATATTGTGGGCTATGCTTGCTGTCGGTTTTTATTTCTCCTACTGTAAATTATTTCGTTATTTCACAGATGGTTAGTATAGTCCTGATATTTATCATTCGGGCCGCCATTATAAGTATACCGGTCAGGGAATGGTGGGACTGGCGCATCGCGCAGCGTTTGTTGGCGGTCGCTACACCGCTTCACGTAAGCGCTGTGGTTAGGATGTTTACAGGTCAAGCTGATAGATTTGCTGTAGTGCTGATTGGGCAACCCGAGGCAGTCGGACAATATGCTGTAGCGATTACGCTCTCGTCGCTGTTCGGTGGGGTTTTTAGTACTGCGATAAGGTCCGTGGCCCTTCCTGCGCTGGTTAACAGGACAGACGCGGAACTCTCCAGAATTATTCTTAGAGTTATGAGGCTTACGTGGCTTGCCTCCATCGTTGGAACGGTCGCCACTTGCCTATTTGCACCCTTGGCTGCACCACTTCTATTTGGAAAGGCGTTTGTAGTTGCTGGGACGTTGGCGTCTTATCTGGCTATAGCCTACTTATTTACACCGGTGAAAGACGTACTATTTGAAGCCTGCAAGCTAGCTAGCCTGAATCGGGTTATTATCACGTCGCATATCATATTCATTTCTTTGTTTGCGGGAGTAGTAGCGACGCAGTACCGATATATAGGGATATATGCTGTAATTGTTGCTTTTTTCGTCGCCAACTCTGTTAGTCTAGTCTATGTGTCGGAGCGCCTCGGTAGACTGTTGCCTGCGGTGAGAATTAGAAACTGGATACTGCCGACTTTTTACACACTGCGTGAGTGCTTCACGATGTTTGCAGCCATGTTCGGTTGGAAGCGATGACAGGAGCGAGCACCGATGCCCCATAGCGCGCCAAGCCCACGCCAGCCTCGAGACTTAATAGGACGTGAGTTGCACCGGTTCATTCCCCAAGCCCAGCTCGCTATTGTGATTGCCGACCCCGGAAACTCGCAGTAGGACGCGTCATTATGATGGCCGAATCAGTATCCTTCCTTATCTTGCTAGTCACGACATGCGGAATCCTAATTGGGGCATTCATCCAGCCCCATGGTTATCTTAAACTGCCTCCGTTGTGTGCGGCTGTATATGCCGGCTGGCTCCTTCCTCAGCTGTGGCAGTTGCGAGGGCAGCTCGGCAACTTGGATGCGACGTATTTAGCTATATTGAACCTGTTCTTCGCCGCTTGCTTGTTTAGCGTTCACATCGGCTGGCATTGGGGCGTCCGCGCGGAAGCGTATCAACTCGCGAGGACCCCGGTGCGGGTATTCGCGTCTCAGAGAGATATTAATCGCGTGACGGGCTTGGTGACCCTGGTGGCATGGTCAATGTGGATCGCCATGGGCATGCGCAGTTTGGATGAACGCAATGAGACGATGTGGAGCGGTCCTTTAACAATTATGTACTTTTTCCTCAATTTGAAAATGCTTTCGATGTTTCTTTCCACTTACCTCCTTCTACGGTTTAAGAGTCGCGTGGCAGTGCTACTTTTCCTGGCCAACGCCGCACTGTACTTTCCTCTGGTTCTCGTCTATTTTCGGCGAAGGGCTATGTTAGAGCTGTTTATAGCTCTTTCACTTGCATTCTGGTTTGCAAGACGCGCCGTTCTGCCGCGTGTAGGCGTACTGCTCGGAATGCCGGTCGGAACTATTGTTGTTTTCGCTGTAGGTGCATTGAGAGGACTTGCGCGCGGGGACGGGACATTGGAATGGAGAATGCCCAGCTTTGCAGATATATCTGCAATTGATTTTTGGTCACAAACTCCTTTTGTTTCGGACCAACAGTCTCCGGAGGTGACGAACGCCTTCTATCTTGTACGTCTATCTTCGGAACTAGGATATCACACCTTTGGTGCCTCAAGTTGGAACAGGTTGGTATTTCAATGGGTTCCGGCGCAAATCGTCGGAGCAGATCTGAAGAATGCCCTAATGATTGACGCCGACGTCGGAAGGGCTTTGGTTAATACGTTTAACTACGGCGGGCGCACTGGCTCGACGTCGACCGCTATGGCGCAAGCATATGTGGAATTCGGTCCGTTTGGGATCGTTTTTTTCGTAGCAACTGCTTACGTATTGGCGAGGTGGTGGGTGAGAGCGAACCGAGGGAGCGTTTGGGCGATGACGCTCTATGCTTGCGCTCTTCCATTAGCCGTCATCATGCCGACATCCTATCCCATTGTAGTTCTCAACTTTATGCTTCTCTACGGCGGCGCTCTCTGGGTGACCCGCTTTATGATGACAGACAGCAGCTCTGAACGGAGGCACCAGAGGCATGTCGGTCGAGAATATTGCGATGTTAAATAGTCAATTGACGATTTGTTACTTTTCGCAACCATCGGTTGCTCCGCATCAGAATATGATGCTTCGCTATTTGAAAGAGGCGCATTCAGGGCACCGACATCGGGTCGAAGAGATTCCCATACCTACGTCCAGGCGGATGATGGGCGTCATTGGGTTCGTTTGGACTGTCATAAAGAAATGCGCCTTTGCGCGGCACCAGGTGTTGTATTTTTCAGGATTCGCGAGTGCTCGATATGCATTTCTCGCGTACATGCTGCGACACCCTCGCATAGTATATCATTCGCAAGATTGGATATTAGACCGGCGAGACTTTAGAGCTTTCGCTGAAAGGCGTGTCGTTAGGAACGCAGCACTTGTAGTCTGGAACGAGCGAACCCGCGCGAGAGCCGCGTCGCGGCTAGCGAGACGGACGGGTAAGCTGCTCATCGTCCCCACGTACTTACCCTGCACATATCCGCTTCCAAATCCTGACCTTGGCTTAAGGGAAGCTATTCGCAACCGAGGAATCAGTTGTACGGATGATACCCCAATTATTTTCGCTGGAGGGTATTCTGACGAACGATTATCTCCCACTCTATTACAAGCGGCACATGGCCGGAATTGTGTTATTGTGTTTACTGGCCCTAACCGAGTGCCGGAGTCTGCTCCGAGAAACGTTGTGGACTTGGGTAACCAAAGTTTTGAGAGGATGCTGTCAATAATGGCTGCTTCAGATATTGGTGTTTTACTGTATGACTACAGGAGAAGCTTTGGTAATAGGTTTCAGCAGCCTGGTAGGCTAACGGAATATCTTCGCGCGGGACTCGCTGTGATTTCGACCCCATTTCCCAGCGCTAAGAGAATTGAGCGAGACCTTACTAGCTATGTATGTGTCGGTGGTCACGATATACAAGAATTAGGACGGGCACTTGAGAGCTTGTTTCATCAGGTCGGAAAAGGTGAAGTTTCGCGGGAACGTATTAGGCACTATGCCGAGGACAATCTTTCATACGAGCCAGCCGCCGATACTGTATACTGGCACGTTATGGATTTAAAATGATTAGCCAAAAAGTAGTCGTGCAACAAATTGGTGCGCGAATGGATTATGCGGTTCCACGTGCATTGTTCCGGGAGGGAATACTTGGTAAGTTTGTAACAGATCTACACTTTAGTTCCCCGCTGAGTGCGCAGGTGGCGACCTTGCGGCGATATAGGTCTGAGATACCAGATGAATATGTTATCCGGAACCTGAGAAGTGGATTCGCGTACCGTCTACTCTTGCGCTTCAGGCGAGGAGAGGCATGGCCGCATCAATTTGCATCTGAAGCACTTGCTGGAGCTACTGTGCAGGCAATAAAGGAGACTGGCGCAAACATTTTGTATGGCTTTGATACCGCGTTACTTCCAATATTGTCTGTGGTGAATGAGCTTAGGTGCAATGTGATTTTGGAACAATGCATAGCGCCACGAATGCAAATGATTAAGTTAATTCCAGCGCTGGAGGAACGTGTCGCAAGAGAGGGCATTTCGTCAAGCGAGAGTGGACTCGGCACATTGCTAGGATACCTTGAAGTATTATCCGCTATTGAGCAAGCCGAATGGAGACGATCTGCCCTCATTGTATGTCCGTCGCGATTTGTTCGCGATGAGTTGATAGGACTCGGTGTGTCTGAATCGAAGACGATTGTCATTCCATACGGTGTAAACATAACATCTGATGCAGAGCCAAGGCGTTCCCCAGAAAATCGTAAGCTGAAGGTCGCCTTTGTAGGAGCTTTTTCATATCGAAAAGGCGCTATTGACTACTGTCAATTGGCATCGAAGTACCATAATCACTCTGAGTTTCATATATTTGGGTCAATAATGCTACCAGATGCTGTTATGAGCAGACTTTCTAGAGATGTCATTGTGCGCGGGCATCTTTCCCGGGAGGATCTCTTTCGCGAATTGAAGGAGTTCGACGTGTTGGTTCTCCCATCTTATTCGGAGGGTTCTGCTACCGTCATCTACGAATGTATGGCGTTGGGACTTGTTTGTATAGTCAGCCACGCGTCGGGTTCTGTGATAACCTCCGGTGTTGATGGGGTTATATTTGATGCGGGTGATGAGAATGGAATGCATCTCGCATTTGAGAATGTACTTGGGTCACCCAGCCTTCGACGCAGCATGTCAGAGGCCGCGGTCGAGACATCAAAAGAAAACACGCGTGACAGCTACGGGGCGCGTGTTGTAAACGCGATTGAAAAGTTCAGTAAGGGCCTCGAACGGTCACCGTTACCCCAGAACTCAATATGACCCGGGCTTCAAACACTCAGCGGCATCTCTCGTTGGCGATTGTGACCGGAAGCCTATCGAGGTCGGGAGGGGGATTATATAATTCAGTTCGTCGATCCGCACAAACTTTGCAGGCATTCAATAATGACGTGTCAGTCATGGGATACGCTGACCGATACACGGCGCAAGATATTACCTCGTGGTTACCGATAGTTCCTCTCTCCGCCCGGTATTGCGGTATTTCGTCGATCAAATATGCGCCTTCGATTGGCAAGGCTTTGGGGCAGACGCACTTCGATGTAGTACATCAGCACGGGATCTGGCATACGACTTCAGCGCAGGTGTTGGCTTGGCGACGGCGAACCGGGGGCAAGGTGATGATTTCGCCTCGAGGAATGCTGGACCCTTGGGCTTTGCGAAATTCGCGATGGAAAAAGAAGACTGTAGAATTCCTCTTTGAAGGGGCGAACTTGCGAGGCGCATCTTGCATCCATGCCCTGAACCGATCCGAGGCCCAAGCGATCCGCAGTTACGGACTTGCCAATCCGATCGCAATTATCCCCAATGGGATAGATCTTCCTGATTGGCAGAGAGGCGATGCCCGATCGGCGGAATGTTGGTGTGCGGACGGGCGGCGTGTCCTGCTTTTCCTAGGCAGACTCCATCCGAAAAAAGGAATCGAAGAATTGATTGAGGCCTGGTCGATACTCCGGAGCGATGGCGTTTCGGTAGTCGATTCGTGGCGGCTAGTTTTTGCGGGATGGGACGACGGGGGCCACGAGCAGCGCCTACGGGAATTGGTGAAGAAAAAAGGTCTTCAGCACGATGTATTGTTCCTAGGCCCGCTTTACGACGAACGAAAGGACCTCGCGCTGCGGCAGGCCGATGCCTTCATACTGCCGTCCTATTCGGAAGGGCTGCCTATGTCGGTGCTCGAGGCATGGGCCTACCGACTTCCGGTATTTATGACTGACGCATGCAATCTACCAGAAGGGTTTACCGAGTCGGCGGCAATACGGATCGAGACGAATCCGCCTGTCCTTGCGGCGAGACTTGCCCAGGACCTGGTTCGCCCTGATTTGCAGGATTATGGTACTTCTGGCCGGAACTTGGTGGAAGCGCGATTTGTTTGGGATGAGATAGCCCGTAGCCACATTGAGGTCTACCATTGGATCCTCGATGGGGGTAATCCACCTTCATGTGTTGAAATTGATCAATGAAGTGCGATGATCCGCTGTCCCCGGCACAAACTCGACCAACTCGTGTGAAACTTGACATCGTAGGAAACCGCGCCGCAGCGAAATGGAGCCGCCGAGAGCAGGTCGGTCGGGTGTTATGGTCTGTGGCTTGGCCATTCTTCCGCTTCTCGCCGCGGCCATTTTGGAGGTTCCGATGTTTGCTTCTGCGGCTCTTCGGTGCCCAGGTGGGTATATGTGTTCATTTGTATCCCACCGTCCGGATCACGATTCCCTGGAATCTTTCCATCGGAGATCATTCCGCCATAGGCGACGGTGCCATTCTTTATGCCTTGGGTCCGATAACAATGGGGGCCAACGTGACCGTCTCGCAGGGGGCTCACCTGTGTGCGGGGACGCATGATTTCAGGTCGCCCTCAATGACGCTCGTGAAAGCGTCTATCAAGATAGGGGATAGCGCGTGGATTTGTGCAGACGCATTCATCGGACCGGGGGTCGAAATAGGTGCAGGAGCTGTTGTCGGAGCGCGGGCTGTCGCAATGCGAAGCGTCCTCCCGGCGCTCGTGGTGGCTGGCAATCCTGCCCGAAAGATCGGGGAGCGACAATCTCATCTCGGCTGGAAAGCCGACGCCGCAGGCCTTAGGGACGATAAATCCTTGGGTACAACCCCTTCCAAACTGGGCGATAAGTGAAGGCACGATGACGCAACGCGATGTGGCTTCCTATAGCGATGACTCCCCAGTTGAGACACGGTCCGCCAAAGACAGGTCGGAAGCAGCCCAACTCCCGGTGACTGTCGTCATTCCGGTCAAAAATGAAGAGCAGAACCTTCCACAATGTCTCGCCAGATTGCAACGGTTTGCTCAGGTCGTCGTAGTTGATTCGGGAAGCACTGATCGAACAAAGGAAATAGCAACGAATTCCGGGGCCACGATTCTCGATTTTGTGTGGAACGGCGAGTACCCAAAGAAGCGAAATTGGGTCCTTATGAACTACAAGTTCAACACGCCTTGGGTTCTATTCCTTGACGCAGATGAATTCATTTCGGTACCCTTCAGCAACGAACTCGAGCGGGTCATTCATTCAACTGATAATTCTGGATTTTGGCTGCGCTATACTAACTATTTTCTAGGTCATGAATTGCGTTACGGGTTGCCGCAGCGTAAGTTGGCCCTTTTTAGAGTAGACGCTGGCCTTTATGAAAGAATCGAAGAATCCAACTGGAGCAATCTTGACATGGAGGTGCATGAGCATCCTGTTTTGATCGGAAGGATCGGAGAGATAAAAACTCCTATACGTCACGAAGATTACAAGGGGTTGGACCGTTTTCTTGAGAGGCACATCAATTATGCTAGGTGGGAATCTAGGCGTTATAAAATATTAAGAGAACAAGGCCATGAAAATCTCACTGACAGGCAAAAAGTAAAATACAGGTACATTGATAGATGGTGGTTTCCCTGGGGTTATTTTTTTTACACCTACATAGCTAAATTTGGGTTCCTTGATGGCCGTCCCGGTTTTTCCTATGCGTTTTACAAACTTTGGTACTTCTTTTCTATCAGGAATTTGATCCTTGAGGATTTGGCTATTCAAAGCTAGTTGTTCTAGATGGATTCGAGGGAAATTAGGCAGGCGAAGGATGGTCGAATCTGATTTCCGGGGGAGCAATCAAGAATGTTGAGGCCCGGATCGCAAAGCAGGACGCCGTTCGGCATATGCTGACTGTCGTGACAACACTGGACCGGCACGCAGTTGTCGAGAACTGCACGCGATTCGCTACCATTTCCAGGCTGGTGCATGCGATTGGGCCAGCCAATGCTCGTGTGGCCCTTGGCCTCGAATGCTCCGGACAACGACTGCCCCAGTTGGAAGGCGCCACTTCGTCGCAGGGCGCCCACATTGTGGAACCGGACATTTTAGAAATATATCGCCGACTAGCTGCGTCGACTTCTCGTTGTTACCATGGCTTCATAAGACCAAAGCCCGCCCGAGCCGCGTTAGGGCTAGGTTAGCTTCCATGATAGGTCAACTCGCTGGAATGCCAAACCGCAAACGATAAGGTATATTGCATGAATAAAGGCTTGAAAGGATTTATAAAATCCGTCCTTCGCAGATGCGATATTGCCGTGATTCGGCACGAGACCTTACTATCCCTTGAAGAGAGCAGATCAGCTACCTCTGACCTCGATTTCATTCGTGCATTGCCCGCCGAATACGTCGCATCCGCATTGGCGGTTTTGCGTGAGTCGAAGTCGCAACTCCGACAAGATCTTTTTGTTCTGTCTGAAACAGGGTTTAAAGAGAACGGTTATTTTGTGGAATTCGGCGCCACTAACGGTGTGAATCTGAGCAACAGCTATTTGTTGGAGAAGTGCTTCGGTTGGAGTGGTATTCTCGCGGAACCTGCGAAGGTTTGGCACGACAGTTTGAGGCGAAGGCGCGGCGTACACGTCGAAACCCGATGCGTCTGGAGCGAGTCGGGTTCGATCCTGAAGTTCAACGAGGTTGAAAACGCTGAATTGTCCACGGTCCACGCCTTCAGTGACTCAGACACGCGAAGAAGAGAAAGGAATACCGGTCGCTTTTATGACGTCGAAACTATTTCTCTTAACGATCTTCTCCAAAAGTTTAATGCGCCAAAGGTAATAGACTACTTATCGATTGATACTGAGGGGAGCGAGTTTTCGATATTGAAGAATTTTGACTTTAACGCTTACCGGTTTAACGTTATTACGTGTGAGCACAATTATACCCCAGCGCGTGAAGAAATCTATCGGCTTCTGAGCGGCAATGGCTACGTGCGGAAGTTTGAACAGCTTTCTAAATTTGATGACTGGTATATCAAAGCGGGGTAGGAGTGGCGCTTCTCTTGAGAACTATTGTGCATGAAATCAGGAGGCGATCTTGGTAGACCTCGGAGGAGGCGGATCTTACGACAGAGTCGACTGGATTTGAGCGAGCTGTTGCGCTCGCCAAATCGGTTTGCAAGGACGGCAATCTGCATTAGAGGCGGGCTCTATGTATAATTGGACAACTTGATCCCTTGCCTCCCATTTCGGACAAGCTTCTAAATCAAGCCACGAGGTCATCTGCGCTTCGGCGTCTTGTTCCTGAGCTGCAGACCCATCTCGTTGTAAAGGCGATAGATTCGCTTCGGGTTGACCGCCCATCCTCCGGCGCAACAGCACATGGACGCGCCTGTAACCGTAGCGCACCCGCGTCTGGGCGATCTCCCTGATCCTGTCTTTGAGGTCGGCCTGCTCGCCGCGCTTCCACTTGTAGTGATACTTGTAGTGATAGAGCGACGTATCGATCAGAAACGTCGCGCATGCCGGCGGATCGACACCTTCCAGTCCGCCGGAACCTCATCCACGAGCCGCCGGCGACGGGCAGGCCTCATAGTTTTCGGCGCACGACATCCCGCAGCATGGCCTTGTCGAGTGTCAGGTCGGCGACGATCTTCTTCAGCCGGTTGTTCTCATCCTCGAGCTGACGGATGCGCTTGACCTCCGACGGCGTCAGACCGCAATAGCGCTTCCTCCAGTTGTGGAACGTCGCATCCGAAATGCCCGCCTTGCGGCACACCTCCTCTGCCGGCGTCCCTTCCTCGGCCTGGTGTGCAGAATGATGCGATCTGCGCCTTCGAGAACACGGACTCCTCCATCTCCCGAACCCGGGGTCATAAGTAGAAAATTCCAGCCCAGAACGGTCCGAATCCGGGGAGCACGTCACCGGATGAGGAGAAAGGCAATGAAGCGATCGAGATTTCTGACGAACAGATCATCGGCAATTTTGAAGAGACACCAAGCAGGGCTCTCGACGACGGAAATCCGTTGCCAAGTTGCCCCGGCGTTCCCGGCATCATCTAGAATTTGATCACGCCATCATGCTCGCCAGGCGCCCGATCTGCTTGCCGGTCGAATTTGCGAATAATCTGCCCCGCCGGCGCGCTAACAAGGCTTAGGACTCGCGCGTCCATCTAATAGGGTTGGGCGGCCGACCACAGTGCCCAAGCCAGTACTTGTCCAGCAAGGTGCTGTATCGATCTATTTGTCCTCCGATCATTTATGCCGAGAGCCGCCCAAAAGATCCCGAATAGCTCTTCGATAATTGCCAATTACGGCTGGCGGCTGCCACTGAGTGTGTCAAATGAAACACAGCGGAAACCAAAAAATATCTCGCAAATGCGAACGCAGGTTGGAATAGAAGCAGAAAGCTGCTACGCGCTTGTTCAATGCCTTAGTGCTTGGGCGGGGCCGAGGTACGGCGGGACAAAAAGGATCGAAACGAATGAACCTTACTGTAAAAATTGCGTTGGCCGGATTTGTCGCCTCGATCGGCTTCGGCCCGGTTTCGACTTTCGCTCAGGATGCGTCTTGCACCTGTATGACACCCTATCAGGCAGCGGCGAATTCGATTGGTTCCATCGGGCAGGCCAATGGCGACGTAATGGTTTCGCAAGCCGCTGGCTATGGCCCGGCCAAGGCGGGAAATGCTCTGGATTTCGGCAGCCGCATTGTGGTCGGGGCCAAGGGGGCGGCCTCCGTTAATGTCGGCGGCTGCAACCTGGATGTGCCGGCGAATTCAAGCCTCGACATTTCCCGTGTCGAGAACAGTATCTGTCTGAAAGTTGTGGGCTCTGAGCATACGGCTCAGATTCCCCCGGGTGACGATGACGACGACCTTACCCCGCTCTATATTTTTGGCGGCATGGCTGGTGCGGCTGCCATTCTTGCTGCAACGCAGGATGACGGCGACCCCGCCAGCCCTTAAGTCGCCCAGTAGACAATATAGCAGGGGCGTGTGACTGCCTCTGCTGTATTGCCGGTGTCGCAGTGTCTTCGCGCACTGGCTGGAGCCGGAGGTGTTGATGGAATTCATTCACCATGCCGCTCGCTGTCAGCGAATAGCTTGAATTTGGCATCTACTGCATTGCATGAACTTGACAAATGCGTCATGCGCTATCGTGCGGGTGGCGCATTTACCTTTTATTCGGGAGAAGTCGTCAAGTTGCTTCAGTGCGGCCACAAAAGTCAATGATCGACCTGCATTCCCATATCTTGCCTGGTCTTGACGACGGCTCGCGCAGCCTTGCTGAATCGCTGGAAATGGCGCGGCTGGCGGTGGCCGACGGAACGACCCATATGGCGTGTACGCCGCATATCGTGCCAGGCATGTATGAAAACGGATCGGCAAATATTGCCCGCGCGGTTCAAGAGTTGGAGCAGGCGCTGAGCCGCGCCGCAATACCGCTTGCTCTTTACGTCGGCGCCGATGTGCATATAGCGCCGGATCTGCCGGAGCAATTGGCGCTGGGTAGCGTGCCGACCTTGAACAGATCTCGCTATTTTCTATTGGAGCCGCCGCATCACGTCTTGCCGCCAAAGCTGGAAGATTTTGCTCTGCGCCTCATAAACGCCGGGTTCGTTCCGATTCTTACCCATCCTGAGCGACTGACCTGGATCAAGGCAAATTACGATGTTGTTGAGAAATTGAATGCAGTGGGTTGCCTAATTCAACTTACCGCAGACTCGATTGTTGGTGCTTTTGGACGCACGGCGCTTTACTATTCGGAAAAGCTGATCGACGAGGGTAGAGTAGATATTATCGCTTCGGACACCCACGGCGCCACCCGCCGGCGACCTGGGCTTTCGCAGGCGATTGCCCTTGCCGCGAAGCGATGTGGGGAAGATGAGGCCCGCAATATGGTGTTGAAACGCCCAGGCGAGATATTGGCGAACCGGCCCCTCGAGCCGGTCGGAAAGGCACGCTCGAAAAAGCCAAGCCCCGGCAACGTCGGTCGCTTTGCAGGATTGGGTCGCCTGTTGAAGGGTGGGGCAGCGTAATGGGCGTGTTTCATTTCGCAAAAAATTATACGGGCGCGACATGTGCCTTACTCGCTTCGCTCTCGATGTCTGCCTGCACGAGCACCTCGTCGACGACATCATCGTCTTCGCCGACATCGGTTGATGCGCTGCAATTGGCCTCAACGCCGGCGCCGCTTTCGGGCGGCGGTGCTCTGCAGGTCGTAAAGGACTTGCCTGCGCCGCAGAACACGCAGAATGGCAACGAGCAGCCTTTGTCTCCAAACGACGTGCTCGAGGTGAATGTGTTCCAGGTCGACAACCTGAACAGAATCGTTCAAGTCGACTCCGGCGGGCAGATTTCGCTTCCACTTATCGGGACCGTTACCGCGGCAGGAAAGACCGTCCGTCAGCTGGAGCAGGAAATCGAAACGGCTTACGGGGCGAATTATCTGCAGTCGCCCGATGTGTCGGTCTACGTCAAGGAATCGATTGGACAGCGCATTACAGTCGATGGCGAAGTCACTAGGGCCGGTATCTTTCCGGTGTCGAGCAATTCTTCTCTCATCGATGCGATCGCCCTTGCTGGAGGGTTCAATCCCGTTGGCGATGCGGGAAAGGTCTTTGTCTATCGCAATATCGGCCAAAATACTTTGGTGGCAAATTACAATGTGGAGCAGATTCGTGCTGGCAAGAGCCGCAATCCACGCATCTATGGTGGCGACAAGATTGTCGTCTTCGCGTCGAAATCGAAAATTGCGCTGAACAATCTCAAGGACGCCCTCGGTGTCGCCTCGAGTGCAGCCCGCATTGCTGTGATCCCGTGATCGTAAATCGCAACCGGTCAGACAATCCTAGGATTACCTCGCGCCATGCTCGATCGTAACAGGCAGCATCAAATTGCAGGCCCAGGACATGGCCAAGCCTTGTCCCCCGACCTGTATTATGACGGTGCGCAAAACTATAGCTCATATGGCCGCGATTACTCGGAGCCGGACGACCGCTTTAATCCGCTCAAGCTGCTCTTTTACGTTGTCCAATATCGGTGGCTGATTGTCATGATGGCGGCAGCCGGGCTGGTTGCCGGCGCCATCGTTACCATGATGCAGACGCCAAAATATCAGGCAACAACGCAGTTGGAAGTGTTGGTTCCTTCAGCCAAGGTCTTCCAGGACATTGAGGTGGTTTCGGAAGACAGCGATGTCCGAGCGTTTCTGACCGCCCGAGAAAAGCTTAAAAGCCGCGCATTGGCGCAGCGTGTCGTGTTCCAATTGGGGCTTAGCGAAAAGCCAGACTTCTTGTTCCCGACGCCGGACTTCTCCATTAGCAACATTTTCTATCGTGCGTTCGGAATTTCCAAATCGCCTTCCATAGAAGAAAAGACCCCAGAGCAACGCGAAGCAATTGCGATCAGTCGGGTTCTCAGTAACCTCACGGTCAATCTGGTCACCAACACGAGCCTGCTTTCGATTTCGTTTGCCGACCAGAAGCCGAAATATGCAAGTGATATAGCCAATCAGGTCGCGCAAAGCTTTATCGATCAGCGACTCGATCAGACCGGCGAAACCTCCGACCTGGCACGGCAATTTATCCAGGAACAGGTTTTGCAGGTAAAGCAAAAGCTTCAGCGGTCTGAGGAGGAACTCGTCGCTTATGCCAAGGATGCAGGCATTACGACAACCGGCGATGACAAATCGCTGATAGGATCGAACATCGAGGCGCTGAACACTGCGCTTGCGACAGCAATCCAGGATCGTCTCGATGCTGGACGGGCCGTAGACCAAATCGACAAAGGTCGTGGGTCGAGCCTCGGTCCAGTCCTGGAAAGCGAAGGCCTACAGAAGCTCAACGAGAAATTGGCGGATTTGACCAGCCAGTATCAGCAAAAGTTAGGCATACTGAAGCCTGGTTTTCCAGAAATGCAGCAGCTTCAGTCGCAGATCAAGGAGTTGCGGCGGCTTTATGACAATGGCGTCTTGGCAATAACAGATTCATTGCGGCTGAAGTATCAGGAAGCTCAGAACAAGGAAGCGGACCTTAAGTCGAAACTTGAGGAAATGGAAAGGCAGCAGGTCGTATTCAACGACAAGAATATCAAATACACGATCCTGAAGCGGGAGGTCGATTCAAACCGATCGCAGTATGATAGCCTGATTGCCAAGCTAAATGAGGTCGGTGTGAGTTCGGAGCTCAAGACACAAAGCGCGGCAATCGTCGATTTCGCGGCGCAACCGAACATCCCTTATTCTCCGCGTCTGAGCGTTAATCTTGTTGTCGCTCTGGCCTTTTTCTTAGCTCTGAGTGCATCAATTATTTACATCATCGAGTTGTTGAACAATAACTTTACCAATCCTGAACAGATCGAAAAGGAATTGGGATTGGCGATGCTCGGCATCTTGCCGCTTGTCGATGACCGGGAACTCATAGCCAGCATCGCCGATCAGAAATCAGGACTGTCCGAAGCCTACCGTTCGCTTCGAACGTCATTGCAGTTCTCCGGCGCCGAAGGCGCGCCGCGATCGCTGCTGGTCACGAGTTCGGAACCCTCCGAGGGCAAGTCGACCACCTCGTTCAAGCTCGGACAGGATTTTGCCGCGCTCGGTGCCAGAGTTCTCATTGTTGACGGCGATCTTCGAAAGCCCAATCTTCATCGGCTGTTTGGTCTCGACAACACAATCGGACTGAGCAATCTCCTGACAAACACCGTCCGCAAGGAGGATTTGGCCAATATTTTCAGGGCGACGAAATATCCTAATGTGACCGTCCTGACCTCTGGAACGATCCCGCCCAACCCTGCGGACTTGCTCTCTTCGCCGAAGATGGCACTAATCCTTACCAATCTTGGCAAGCGCTTTGATCTTGTCATAGTCGATGCTCCGCCGATCGTTGGCCTCTCGGATGCCCCCATTCTCAGCCGGCTTGCCGAGGGCACGTTGATGGTCATCTCTACCAATCAGGTGACACGCAAGTCAGCGAAGACGGCGTTAAAGCGCCTGCGAGCTGCCGGCGCGAACGTGGTCGGAGCCGCGATGTCGAAGTTTGCAGTGAACAAGTTCGATTACAACTACGCCTACAAATATATGAATTACCAGTATTACGACTACGGCACCCCGAAACTTGAGGGCAAAGTCGATGACGGAGCAGACCAGCCCGCTTATGCGAAATCTACGGCGTTCAGGCGTTTGGTTCGCCGCATCCGTTCTAGTGTTGGCGGCTTCGTCGATCGGGCTAAGTCGGTTTCTTGAAAACGAAACACCAACCGTTTCCCTCGCGCTGGATCCGTTGAACGTCAATGCGTTGATAGGCGAGATCACTCACGACCTGAACGATACAAGCAATGCTCCCGATCTCGACGCATTGCTTGCCAAGGCCGAAAGCGCGCTTCGTTTTGACCTTGCGGACGCACGGCTCTACAGCCTGATCGGCGAGATCAAGTACCGAAAGGGTGAAAAAGACCAGGCCAATGAGTTTTTCGATCAAGCCCGAAAACTATCCAAGACAGAAATCCATGCGCTCCAGAGGTCCATTGGCCACTCGATCGAGACAGGCGATCTGTCAAAGGCTGTCGGCGAGATCGATATATTGTTACGGCGATGGCCGGAACAATTTCCGGCTGTCGCCGAGGGTCTGCCGACAATCCTCTCGAGCCCCGATGGATACCAGGCTGTTCTGGCAGCCATCAAAGCGGAGGCGCCCTGGAGAACCAGTCTGTTCGCCACTCTTGGCAGAACTCCCGAAGGGCTCGATTCTGCAAACCGGCTGCTGCTCGATTTGACAGGCTCAGGAGCGCCACCAAAATCGCGAGAATTGTCCACCATCATCAACGGCTATATTGGCCAGAAGGAATATGAACCAGCCTATCGGCTGTTTCTTTTCAGTTTGTCTGATGAAGAACGGAAATTGGGCGGGTACATTTTCAACAGCACCTTTGAGCCAAGCTTCAGCGGCAAGCCTTTCGATTGGGAACTCCGCGATCAGTCAGGTTTGGAAGTTACCTTTTCAACATCGCAAGATGCGGTCGAAGGCGACGGGGGCGCAACGGTCCGCTTCCTGAATACGCCGGTTAAGAACATTGCTCTTCAGCAGCTTATTGAACTCCCTCCCGGTTCGTACAAGATTTCTCTGATTGCCTCTGCGAGAAACCTGAAGCTTCCAAAGGAATTATTCTGGTCGATCATGTGTGTGGATCCAGCAGGCGAAATAGCGCGGTTCAACATTTCGGAGGGTACCTACAATCGTCAGAGTCTCAGCCGGGAGTTTTCGGTAGGACCGGCTGCATGTCCCATGCAACTGTTGCGGCTGCAGACGGCTGCCATTGCTCAGAGCTGGCGCTTTCGCTATGTCGGCACGTTGGTAATGCACAAATTGAGCATCGAGAGACTTTCATCTTGAGCGATCGACCCTCGGAATGGGATAAATATTTCCTTGGATCGGTTCTGTTTTTATCGCTGCTGATCGGCGGAGGGACTGCAAGCGGCCTCTATACTGACACGCTGATTGAGGTCGCGGCAGTCATTTCGGCGGCGGCCGTCTTTTCACAGACCTCAGGCCAGAGAATCCCCCATTCTGTTCTGTGGCTGCTTATCTTCGCTGTGGCATTGGTGATTTTACAAATCGTCCCGCTGCCTGCTGCTATATTCAACGGGTTGCGACCGGAGCTGTTGCTCGGAGATCCATGGCTGGCGGGAGAAAGCGGTTTTCGCTTCGTCAGTGTCGGAGTTGGACGGACGGTCGAATGTCTATTGTATCTGGCGGCCTCAGCAGCGTTTTTTTTGAGCGTATTGCGATTGCGCACCGAGCAGGTGCAAGGCCTTCTGCCGTTCTTTTTTATGGGTGTCATCTGCAACGGCTTGGCGGGAGCGATTCAATATTCGCTCTCAGACGACATCGTCATAGAGGGATTGTTGCCTTTTACGATCACTGCCGGGCTTTTCGCCAACCAGAATCATTTTGCGGCTTTGCTTTTTGTTTCTATTCCCTTCGTCGTTTATTACGGTTTGTTCCGCGGACATCTTTTATCCGGATCGCTCGGGCTGGTCACGCTTTTACTGCTCCTTTTGGCAGCCGGTTCGCGTGCCGGTGTTCTGATTGGATTGGCGATTACTGTACTGTCGATTGTCTTTCTTGCAGCACGTTCGAAGGTGAGTGGATTGAGCATTCTGGCGATTTTCGTAGTGCTTTCAGTCTACACGATAGGCGCATGGACGAAGATCGACGCCGATGCGATTGATCCAGCTTTCGGGCGGAGAGAATTTGCGCGTACCACTGTTGAAGGGATCCAAGACAATTTGGCAACGGGTGTCGGATTTGGAAACTTTCAAAAGGCTTATCAGATATACGAAAGAGAAGAGATGATTTTTAGCAAGTATGTAAATCATGCTCATAATGACTATCTGGAAATAGCCTTCGAGGGTGGCGCTCCTGCCATTCTGTTAATGATATTATATTTCATATTGCTTTTTGTTGCGCTTTCTAGAATTCGCCGTGATCCGCTCCAGAAGGCGGCGTTCCTCTCGGTGTCCTTTCTTCTCATTCACTCACTGGTTGATTATCCGCTGCGGACCGAAGCGCTTGCAATGACGTTTGCCTTTATGAACGCCATTATCTTCCACAAAGGATTTGCAACCCGCCAGAAGAGTGAATTGATCGAGATCGACCACAACGGTGACAAGCTGTTCGTTCCCATCGGAACTTCGTCATATCAGACTGGCGACCCGCGACCGACACTTGCCGCACCTTCATTCGGGTGGCACTGAACTCTTCGGCAAAAAGCAATCAATCCCTGGTGTCGAAATGCGTTGCACACGCCGACGCTCACCGCCACCGAGGTATTCGCACGACACTTTTGCGTGAGGAGGGCGGGATGAATTTTCTGGTGACCGGAGGGGCCGGGTTTATCGGCTCAGCGGTGTGCCGGCATTTGTGCAGCAATCCGGCCTACCGGGTGACCAATATCGACAAGCTCACCTATGCGGGAAACCTTGCCTCGTTGCGGCCAATCGAGAAGGCCCACAACTACAGATTCGAGCACGCCGACATCTGTGACAACAGGACGATTCTGGAAGTGCTGCATCGCGACAGCATCGACATCGTTATTCATCTTGCAGCTGAAAGCCATGTCGACCGGTCGATCGACGGGCCCGCCGCGTTCATCGAAACCAATATCGTCGGCACCTACCGAATGCTCAATTCGGCGCTGGAATATTGGTGCAGACTTCCCGACGAGAAAAAACTCAGGTTTCGTTTCCACCATGTTTCGACCGACGAGGTGTTCGGCGATCTGCCCTTCGACAGCGGCATTTTCACCGAACAGACGCCCTATGCACCATCTTCTCCTTATTCCGCGTCGAAGGCCGCATCCGACCATCTGGTGCGAGCATGGCATGTCACCTACGGCCTGCCAGTCATCCTGTCGAACTGCTCGAACAACTACGGTCCGTACCATTTCCCCGAAAAGCTGATCCCGCTCGTCATATTGAACGCGTTGGAAGAAAAACCGTTACCGGTCTACGGCGCCGGCGCAAACATACGCGACTGGCTTTTCGTCGAGGATCATGCCCGCGCGTTGGCTATGGTCGCGACCCAGGGCGCAGTCGGCGAGAGCTACAATATCGGGGGAGGCTCGGAACGCACCAATCGGGCGGTGGTCGAAGCGATTTGCGACATCCTCGACAACAGGCGGCCGCGTTCCGCCGGCCGGCGCTATCGCGATCTCGTCACCTTCATTGCGGACCGCGCAGGCCATGACCGGCGCTACGCAATCGACGCTTCGAAGATTGAGCGCGATCTCGGCTGGACGCCGCACGAGACCTTCGACAGCGGCCTCGCCAGGACCGTCGACTGGTATCTTCAGAACGAGTGGTGGTGGGGTCCGATCCGCCGCGAGCGCTACGCCGGCCAGCGGCTGGGCGAAGCGCGCAAGGGTGCCGCGTGAGGCTTGTCGTCATCGGGTGCGAGATCTATAGCAACAACGTTGTAAGCGGTCGCCGGGCGTCTTTCTTGACCCTAGCAATGTTTTCCTGACGTTCGCAACGCCATCGCCCGCTGAGCAGGAATTTCCGAGTTCTGGCCGCTGGGTGGAAAATTCATTCCCGAACCACTCCAGGGCAGGCCTCTCTCGCATTGTTATAAACCATGGCGATCTGCTAGAACGCCTGCACGAAAATAAGATTGTCCAGAAGTGAAGCTTGAACCGGGCGGCTGAAAATTGCGCCTGATGCAGCGATGCGAGGTCTCTGGACGGCACGAGAGAACGCTTAAAGTCCATGAACATCGCGCTTACGCACCTTCAGCGGCTTGAAGCCGAATCCATCCATATTTTTCGCGAAGTTGCGGCCGCGTTCGCCAAGCCGGTGATGCTCTATTCGGTCGGCAAGGATTCCTCGGTGCTGATGCACCTTGCGATGAAGGCGTTTTATCCCGCCAAGCCGCCCTTTCCCTTTCTTCACGTCGACACCACCTGGAAATTCCGCGAGATGATCGCCTTTCGCGATCAGATGGCGCAAAAGCTCGGTTTCGATCTCCTGGTCCATGTCAACGGCGATGGTGTGCGCGACAACATCAATCCCTTCGACCACGGCTCCAACACGCATACGCATGTGATGAAGACGGTTGCGCTGCGGCAGGCGCTCGACAAATACGGCTTCGATGCAGCCTTCGGCGGGGCGCGGCGCGACGAGGAGAAATCGCGCGCCAAGGAGCGGATCTTCTCTTTCCGCAATGCCCAGCACGTCTGGGATCCGAAGAACCAGCGGCCGGAGATGTGGAACATATTCAACTCCCGCATCGCGACCGGTGAATCGATCCGGGTCTTTCCGTTGTCGAACTGGACCGAACTCGACATCTGGCAGTACATTCTCCAGGAAGACATCCCGATCGTGCCGCTGTATTTCGCCAAGGAGCGGCCGGTCGTCGAACGTGACGGCATGCTCATTCTGAGAGATGACGACCGCATGCAGTTGCGTCCCGGCGAGACGGTGGAGAACCGGCTGGTGCGGTTCCGCACGCTCGGCTGCTATCCGCTGACCGGCGCGATCGAATCGGCCGCCGACACGCTGGAGGCCATTGTCGGCGAAATGCTCACGGCGCGCACCTCGGAACGGCAGGGCCGCCTGATCGACCGTGATGAAGCCGGCTCGATGGAAAAGAAGAAGCGCGAGGGGTATTTCTGAGCATGCGCCACATCACGGCCGAGAGCCTTGCCCCCACCGACGGCATTCGCGACTATCTGGCGGTGCAGGAACAAAAATCGCTGCTGCGCTTCCTGACCTGCGGTTCCGTCGACGACGGCAAGTCGACGTTGATCGGGCGCCTTCTGTCGGACACCAAGCAGATTTTCGAGGACCAGCTTGCTGCGCTTGAGCGTGATTCGCGCAAGCACGGGACGACGGGCGACGACGTCGATTTCGCGCTGCTGGTCGATGGCCTCGAGGCCGAGCGCGAGCAGGGCATCACCATTGATGTCGCCTATCGCTTTTTCGCCACGCCAAAACGGAAATTCATCGTTGCCGATACGCCTGGCCACGAACAATACACGCGCAACATGGCGACGGGCGCGTCGACCGCCGATCTGGCCATCGTTCTGATCGACGCCCGGCAAGGCGTGCTACGCCAGACAAGGCGCCACTCTATCATCGCCTCGCTGCTCGGCATCCGGCACATAGTGCTCGCCGTCAACAAGATCGATCTCGTCGGCTTCGACAAGGCGGTGTTCGAACGGATTGTCGCAGACTACGCCCAGTTCTCACGTGAACTCGGTTTCCAGTCGATCGTGTCCATTCCGATGTCGGCCCGCTATGGCGACAACGTTACGGGCCGTTCCGATAAAACAGAATGGTTTTCCGGCCCGACGCTGATCGAACATCTGGAAGCCGTGTCAGTCGATGAAGCCGTTGTCGAACTGCCGTTCCGTTTTCCGGTGCAGTATGTGAATCGCCCCAATCTCGATTTTCGTGGTTTTGCCGGCACGATTGCGTCCGGCTCCGTCTCTCCAGGCGACGAGGTCGTTGTCGCCAAATCCGGCAAGTCCGCTCATGTCAGGCGCATCGTCTCGCATGGCGGCGATCTGAGCCAGGCGGTGGCGGGCCAGGCCATCACCCTTGTTCTCGACGACGAGGTCGAGGTCTCGCGCGGCAACATGCTGGTGTCACCTGCGGCGCGGCCGCAGGTCGCCGACCAGTTCGCCGCCAACATCGTCTGGTTCGACGAGCACGCGCTGCTGCCGGGCCGCTCCTATATCCTGCGGACCGAGACCGACCAGACCAGCGCTACCGTCACCGACCTGAAATACCGCGTCAACGTCAACGATTTTGCCCATGAGGCGGCCAAGTCGCTCGAAATGAACGAGGTCGGCAATTGCAACATCTCGACGCGGGCGCCGATCGCCTTCGATATTTTCGCCGAGAACCGCACGACCGGCGCCTTCATCCTGATCGACCGCATCACCAACGCCACGGTCGGCGCAGGCATGATCCTGCATTCGCTGCGCCGCGCCGAGAACATCCACTGGCAATCGCTCGATGTCGGCAAGCACGGCCGCGCCGATCTGAAGAACCAGCGGCCCGCCGTGTTCTGGTTCACCGGGCTCTCTGGGTCGGGCAAGTCGACCATCGCCAACCTTTTCGAGAAGAAGCTGTTCGCGACCGGCCGCCACACCTACATCCTGGATGGCGACAATGTCCGCCACGGGCTCAATCGCGATCTTGGCTTCACCGACGCCGACCGCGTCGAAAACATTCGCCGGGTGGCCGAAGTGGCGCGCCTGATGGCCGATGCCGGGCTGATCGTCATTGTTTCCTTCATTTCGCCATTCAGCGCCGAAAGGCGCATGGCCAGGGAATTGATGGCCAGCGGTGAATTCGTCGAGGTGTTTGTCGACACACCCTTTGAGGAATGCGCCAGACGCGATCCGAAGGGCCTCTATGCGCGGGCGTTGAACGGCGAAATCAAGAATTTCACCGGCGTCGATTCACCGTATGAAGCCCCGGAAAATCCCGAAATCCATCTCAAGACACTCGGCAAGTCGGCCGAGGAGATGGTCGAGGCCCTGGAACTCTGGCTGAACGAGCGCGACATTGCCGAAAACCAATACGATAGCGGCGGCGGCATCTGACGACGAATCGATGCTCGGGGTGTTCGAGCGCCTTGCCCTGGGGGCGGGGCGAGAGGTGATGCGTGTTTTTGATGCCGGCTGCGCGGTCGACCAGAAATCAGACGCCTCGCCGGTGACCGAAGCCGATCGCGAGAGCGAAAAGATCATTCTCGCCGGGCTGCGCGCCGCCTTCCCCGATATCCCTTGCGTGGCTGAGGAAGAGGCATCGGCCGGCATCGTGCCGCCGGACCTCGACGACGCCTTCTTCCTGGTGGACCCACTGGACGGCACCAAGGAATTCGTCAACCGCAGGACCGACTTCACCGTCAACATCGCGCTCGTTCGCCACGGCGTGCCGGAGATCGGTGTGGTCTTTGCGCCATGCACCGGACGCTTCTTTTCCGGCCGGCCGGGCAGGGCGGAAGCAATCGATGTCAATGGCGATTACCAGATCATCGGCCGTCGGCCGATTTCGGCCAGAACGGTCGTGGAGCCACTGACCGTCGTCGCCAGCCGGTCCCACAATACGCCCGAGACCGAAGCCTATATCCGCACGGTGGGCGCTGCCGAGATCGTCTCGGTCGGCTCGTCGCTGAAATTCTGTCTTGTCGCCAGCGCCGAGGCCGACGTCTATCCGCGCTTCGGCCGCACCATGGAATGGGACACCGCGGCCGGCGACGCGGTGCTGCGCGCTGCCGGCGGCATGACGCGCGGCCTCGACGGTGAGCCGCTCGCCTACGGCAAGCGCAACCAGAGCGATGACGAGGATTTTGCCAATCCGCATTTCATCGCCAGCGGCAAGGTGGCCAGGCCAACCTGACGCCTTGCGTGGCGCGTCCTCGAAATTGCTGACGGAACCCCTCCCACAAACCTTATGCTCTCCTGATGGACGGTTGCCATCACGTGTTGGCGTTATTATATTCACGTCTACACACAGGAGAATTCGCTATGCCCCTCAACATTCGCAGTGAAGAGGTAAACGCGCTTGCCGAAAAGCTGGCAGCGCGCACGCGCTTGAACAAGACGGCTGCCGTGAAGCTGGCCCTGGAGAACGAATTGCGCCGCGCCGAAGAGGCGATCCCTCTGTGGGAGCGACTGAAGCCTTTGCGCGCGAAGATCGCGGCCTATCCAGACACCGGCCTTGCGGCGGACAGGGCGTTTTTCGATGACCTCAGCGGCGACTACTGATGTTCGTCGATGCGTCTGCAATCATCGCCATTATGACGGAAGAGCCTGAGGCCGAGAACCTTGCGGCCGCGCTGGATGCCGCACGCTCTCCGCGGCCGATCACATCGGTCGTGGCTGCATGGGAGGCGACAGTTGGGCTGTTTCGCAAAAAGCGCATTCCCATGGCAGAAGCTGAAGCACGAGTGCAGGAGTTCCTTGAAGCGGCTGGGGTCCAGGTGCTGGCGATTTCGAGCCGCGAGTTGACCGCCGCGCTGCAAGCCTTCGATCGCTATGGACGGCACCGCTATCCGGACGCTGAACGGAATAGTGCGCTCAATCTTGCCGACTGCTTCCATTACGCGACTGCGAAATCCTACCAAGCGCCGATCCTGACCATAGATGCGGGATTTGCGCTTACCGATGTCACGACTGTGGGTGTCAAGATCTGATATCTCGGAAGGGATCTGGTGGCCGAACTCGCGCAAACCAGGTGGCCGTCATTGTCTTCTTTTCCCGCTTCGACGCTCTCTACGCGATACCAAATCGGCGTATTGCTGGAGCGTATACCGGTGCTCGCGCGTGGCTCTACGCGGCGGCGATTTGCGCCGAATTCGAGCCGATATAATTGCGGATCGTCTCGATGATCCGGTCCTGGTCGGCCTCGCTCAGATAGGGATGCATGGGCAGGCACAGGATACGCTTCGGCAGTTCCTCAGAAACGGCAAGACCTGTCGGCGTGCGCGGATAGTCGCGGTAGGCGATCTGGCTGTGCAGCGGCTTCACATAATAGATCACCGACGGGATATTTTTTTCCCCGAGATGCGCCTTCAGCCCGTCGCGCTTCGGCGTCTCGATGGCATATTGCGCCCAGGCCGAACGGCCGCCGTCCAGGTTGCGCGCTGCCTTGACGATGTCGCCGAGGCCTTCGGCATACCGTTTGGCGACCGCTTGCCGGGCAACCATTTCGTCTTCAAGAATGGCCAGCTTCTCGATCAGGATCGCCGCCTGCAGAGTGTCGAGCCGCGAATTGATGCCGACGCGGACGTTGTCATATTGGGTTTCGCCTTTGCCGTGGAAGGCGAACGAGCGAAGTTGCTCGGCCAGCGCATCGTCATTGGTGAACATCGCGCCGCCGTCGCCATAGCAGCCGAGCGGTTTTGCCGGGTAGAAGCTGGTCGAGCCGACCGCGCCGAACGAACCCAGCATCTTGCCGTCGCTCGAGCCGCCGATCGCTTGGGCGGCATCTTCGATCACCATCAGCCCTTCGCGGTTGGCGATGGCCATGATCGCCTCGTAATCGGCGGCGAGCCCGAACAGGTCGACGGGAATGATCGCCCTTGGCTTCAGCCGGCCTTCCGCCTTGATCATGGCGATGGCGGCTTCGAGGCTGGCGATGTCGATATTGTAGGTCTGCGGATCGACATCGACGAAAACCGGCTCGGCCTTGGCCAGCGCCACCACTTCCGCCGTGGCGGCGAAGGTGAAGCTCGGCACGAACACCGCGTCACCTGGACCGATGCCGGCCGCAAACAGCGGCAGCAGCAGCGCGTCGGTCCCGTTGGCGCAGGCTACGACATGCTTGGTGCCGACATAGGCGGCGAGCTTGTTTTCGAATTCGGTGACCTCAGGTCCGAGAATGTAGCGACCCTCGTCGACGACGCGGTCGATGGCGGCTTTCAGCCTGTCGCGGATTCGTTCGCGCTGCGCGCCTAGATCGATGAACTGCATGTCGGCCTCAAAACGGGGACTAGCCAGATAACCGGCCGCTGGTATCAGACTTGGCGCGGCCGAGAAAGCTGCACGGACCAAACCACGAATTGCTCAAATGTCGCAGCCTGTTACCTCTCAGTCCGACAGGTCCGCATCAGACGCCGGAAATCCGGGGCTTTGTTACGCACGATATGGCCTTCGTGTCGCACGCGCTCGGCTGGGCGAAACATAAAGTGATCGATATTTGCGCATCCTCAGCGCATCGCCGTCCAATCAGGCGATTTCATGCCGCCAGGGCGGATTGGCGCCGGCCCGCGACACGGTTACCGCCGCAGCCTTGGCGCCGAGCGCCAGCGCCTTGTGGATGGCGTCGTCCGACAGATTGGCGACCGCCTCCTTCGACAGCAGGCCTTGCTCGTGCAGCGAGGCCAGGATGCCGGCGTTGAACGTGTCGCCGGCGCCGACCGTATCGACCACCTCGACCTTGTCCGGCACGACCGTGACCTTGTGATCCCTGGTGTAGCCGATGGCGCCTTCGCTGCCATGGGTGACGACGATCAGCGTCGGGCCGCGCTCCAGCCAGTTGCGGACGACGTCCTCGTGCGAGCCGGCTTCGCCGAACCAGTTGAGGTCCTCGTCCGACAGTTTCACGATGTCGGCCATGGCCATCATCGAGCGGATGCGCCTGAGATGCTTGGCCTTGTCCGCTATGAAATTCGGCCGGATGTTGGGGTCGAGCATGATGACGCGGCGGCTGTGCTCGCGCCGCATGAATTCCTCGTAGGCGGATCCGGCCGGCTCCGAGATCAGGCTGATGGCGCCGAACAGCATGGCTTCGATCTCGCTGCCGAGTTTCGGCAGATCGTCGATGGTCAGCATCCGTCCGGCTGTGTTTTCATCGTAGAACGTGTAGGTCGCCTGGCCGTTGTCCAGCCGCACGAAGGCGAGCGTGGTCGGCCGGGGCGATGTGTGCGCATAGGTGGAACTGACTTGGCTTGCCCTCAGCGCGTCCTTGAACTGGCTGCCGAACAGATCCGTCGACAGGCCGGAAAAGAAACCGGCGGGCGCTCCCAGCCGGCCGAGCGCTATTGCCGTGTTGAACACCGCGCCGCCGACATAAGGGGCAAAGGCCGGCTCGCCCTCAGTCGTGGTGCGTGGCAGCATGTCGATCAGGGCTTCGCCGCAACAGAGGATCATGATTTTCTGGTCTCCGGCGGATAGATCACACCCTTGCGGATGATGATGTTGGCGTAGAGCCGCGGCTCGCTTGTCGCGACGATCGCGTGTGCGGACCTGACCCGTTGATAGAAGTCGGCGCCGCCAAGCGCAACCACCTTGCGGCCCGGAGCACGCTCGGCGCAGATCGCCTCCATCTCGTGATGAACGGGATCGGCAAGCTGGGGATCACCTTTGACCGAGGCGCGAAACAGCGCCTCCGGCACCGCGTCATCGACAGGCAATACGCTGAGGATGGCGTCGAGCATCGGAGCAAGATGATGACCGTCGGCGCGGATGAGCCGGTGTGCCTGCTCCTTCGCCGGGTAGTTTCCGTCGACAAGGGCGATCTCGTCGCCATGACCCATGGCACGCAGCGTCGCCAGCAGCTGTGGACCGAGCAGCACCGGGATTCCGATCAGCATCGCTCAGGCACTCCTGGAAATCGTGGTCGAGCCGATGAGGAAGCGCTCGGAAAGCGGCAGGCTGGCACCGCCCAGGGCACGTGCATGAATGCCGACAGTCCCCTCGCGCACGGCCGGAAGCTTCAGGCCTTCACCGTCGATCTTGCCGATAGCATCGATAACGGCATCGACGAGCCGGCGCCGCACGGCCTTCGGCATCCATCCGTCGATCACCGCCGCCTCGAAATCGATAACCGATGACGCCGCCACAATGGCATAGGCGAGCGCCTGCGAGGCGCAGGCGATCCAATCGTCGAGCTCGACGCCGATTTCGCCCCAATCCTCCGGTGACGTCCACAGATGTGAGGCTTCGACGCCGCGCGCGTTGAGTGCCTTTTCCAGCATGGCGATCGACGCCACGCCGATCAATTGGGTCGGCTTGCCGTCCGGTCCAGGCACCGGCATCGAACCCAGCGCGCCGGCATTGCCGGTCGGTCCGCCGAAAAGGTGACCGTTCAGCACGATGCCGCCGCCGGCGAAGGCACCGATATAGAAATAGACGAAGTCGCGTGCCGTGCCCGCTTTGCCGAACACCAGTTCGGCGCCGCATGCAGAGGTGGCGTCATTTTGCAGGTAGACGGGGAATTCGCACTGTGCCTGGATGTCGGCGCGGATGTCTCGGTGGCGCCATTCGTCCATGACGTCGCGCGGCGCACCTGCCGTATCGGCCCAACTCCACAATTCGAACGGCATGGCGATGCCAAGTCCGGCAATGCGCTTGTCCTGCGCCGGGGTGAGTTCGCCGCGCATCGTCTTCATGCCGGAGGTGACGAACTCGACCGTCTCGCGCGGTGCCGGATAGCGGTAGGAATGCTGCAGCATCGAACGCACATTGCCGAGAAAATCGATCAGAACGAGTTCGGCGCTACGACGGCCGATCTTCAGGCCGATGAAATAGGCGCCATCGGGATTGAGCGCCATCGGAATGGAAGGTTGGCCGATCTTGCCGCGCAGCGGCGCCTGGCGGACAAGAAGGTTGTCCTCCTCGAGTTCGCGCATGATGACCGAAACGGTTTGGGCCGAAAGTCCGGTCATGCGCGCAATGTCGGACTTCGCCAGGCTGCCGTGCTGACGCACCAGCGACAGCACCAGCCGCTCATTGTGGTCCCGCATGCCGCTCTGGTTGGTGCCGCGGTGAATGCGGCTTTTGGCTGCCTCGGGCGAACCGTGCCTTGGTATGCCGGTCTCCACCCCTTCTCCTCCCGTCGTTTCCCTAATGCTTTTGGCCAGAATGAGTGACCGACGCCACGCTGTCAATAATAAATAAGAGTGATTTAATTATTGACAGGAACCTCAGTCTGGTATTCTCTTGGCGCAAGCGTCCACGCCGGGAGAAGTTGCTGGATGCTCATGCGATGCCGGTTGGCCGGCATCCGAACTGGTCCCACTGGGAGGAAAATCGTGACCAAGACAGCACTGCTAAGATCCACCGTTTTTGCCGCGGCCGGACTGGGTCTGATGGCGTTCACCTCGGCTGCGTCCGCCGCCGATGTCGGCGCCTGCCTGATCACCAAGACCGACACCAACCCGTTCTTCGTCAAGATGAAGGAAGGCGCGAGCGCCAAGGCCAAGGAACTCGGCGTCGAACTCAAAGCCTACGCCGGCAAGATCGATGGCGACAGCGAGAGCCAGGTGGCGGCGATCGAAAGCTGCATCGCCGACGGCGCCAAGGGCATCCTGATCACCGCGTCGGATACCAAGGGCATCGTCCCGGCGGTGAAGAAGGCACGTGACGCCGGTCTGCTGGTGATCGCGCTGGACACGCCGCTTGATCCGCTCGACGCCGCCGACGCGACCTTTGCGACCGACAATCTGGAGGCCGGCAAGCTGATTGGTGCGTGGGCCGCAGCGACGCTCGGCGACAAGGCGAAGGATGCCAGGATCGGCTTCCTCGACCTGACGCCCTCGCAGCCGACGGTCGACGTGCTGCGCGACCAGGGCTTCATGATGGGCTATGGCATCGACGTGAAGGACCCCAACAAGATCGGCGATGAGGACGATCCGCGTATCGTCGGCCACGACGTCACCAACGGCAACGAGGAAGGTGGCCGCAAGGCGATGGAGAACCTCCTCCAGAAGGATCCCGGCATCAACGTCATCCACACCATCAACGAGCCGGCAGCCGTCGGCGCCTACCAGGCGCTCAAGGCCGTGGGTCTCGAAGGCAATGTGCTGATCGTGTCGGTCGATGGCGGCTGCCCCGGCGTGAAGTCGGTCGCCGAGGGCGTGATCGGTGCGACCTCACAGCAATATCCGCTGCAGATGGCGGCACTCGGCATCGAAGCGATCGCCGCTTACGCCAAGGACGGGACGAAGCCCAAGCCGAGCGAAGGCAAGGATTTCTTCGACACCGGCGTCAACCTCGTGACCGACAAGCCCGCGGAGGGCGTGAAGTCCATCGACACCAAGGAAGGCCTCGCCAAGTGCTGGGGCTGATGCCGGTCTGACAGGCAACAGACCGAAGCGGCCAGGGGCTTGATCCCCGGCCGCTTCGGGTGGACGATGCGGAAATCGCAAGCGCGAACAATTCCGGCGGCAGATCGGGAACGGTTGGACGGGCTTCGGCGCGTGGCTGAAGCCTCATGGGAGGAAACATGTCTCAGGTTCAGGAATTCGAAAAGGCTCTCGCGAACAGCGAGACAAGCGTTGCTGCTTTTGACGAGCATGGCACATCGCTCGTCAAGCGCATCCAGCATTTCCTGCATTCCACTCCGGCTGCGGTGCCGCTGATCGTGCTGGTCCTGTCGATCGCTGTCTTTGGCATCACGATCGGAGGACGGTTCTTTTCGTCCTACACGCTGACGCTGATCCTGCAGCAGATCGCCATCGTCGGTATTCTCGGCGCCGCGCAGACGCTGGTCATCCTGACAGCCGGCATCGACCTGTCAATCGGCGTGATCATGGTGATTTCGGCCGTGATCATGGGCAATTGCGCGGTCACCTATGGCCTGCCGACCTTGCTTGCCGTGGTGATCGGGCTTGCCGCCGGCGCGGCCTGCGGGCTGCTCAACGGGCTGCTGGTCGCCTACATGAAGCTGCCGCCCTTCATCGTCACACTCGGCACCTGGAACATCGTCATGGCCACGAATTTCATCTATTCGGCCAATGAGACGATCCGTGACGCCGACGTCGACGTCCAGGCCCCGCTGCTGCATCTGTTTGGCCTGAACTTCAAGGTCGGCACGGCGGTGCTGACGTTCGGCGTCATTGCCATGGTCGTCCTGGTGCTGTTCTTGTGGTACGTGCTCAATCACACGGCATGGGGCCGTCATGTCTACGCTGTCGGCGACGATCCGGAGGCGGCGAAGCTGTCGGGCATCCAGACCAAGAAGGTGCTGATCTCGGTCTACACGCTTGCCGGGCTGATCGCCGCTTTCGCTGCCTGGGTCTCCATCGGCCGCAACGGCTCGATCTCACCGTCCGCTGCCGTCACCGACTACAATTTGCAGGCGATCACCGCGACGGTGATCGGCGGCATTTCCCTCTTCGGCGGGCGCGGTTCGATTCTGGGCACGCTGTTCGGCGCGATGATCGTCGGCGTCGTGTCGATGGGCCTCAACATGCTGGGCGCCGATCCGCAATGGAAAGTGCTGCTCACCGGTGTGCTGATCATCGGCGCCGTGGCGATCGACCAGTGGATCAGAAAGGTTTCGGTGTAACCATGACCCAGGAGCCCATCCTCACCGCGCGCGGCCTCGTCAAGCGCTACGGCCGCGTCACCGCACTGAACAGCTGCGACTTCGATCTCTATCCGGGAGAGATCCTGGCCGTGATCGGCGACAATGGCGCCGGCAAGTCGACGCTGATCAAGGCGATCTCGGGCGCCGTTGTCCCGGACGAGGGGATCATCGAGTTGGACGGCAAGCAGGTGCTCTTCAAGTCGCCCATCGAAGCGCGCGAAGCGGGCATCGAAACCGTCTACCAGAACCTGGCGTTGTCGCCGGCGCTGTCGATCGCCGACAATATGTTCCTCGGTCGCGAGATCCGCAAACCGGGTTTTCTGGGCGACTGGCTGCGCATGCTCGACCGCCCGGCAATGGAAAAGCGCGCCCGCGACAAACTTACCGAACTTGGCCTGATGACCATCCAGAACATCAGCCAGGCCGTCGAGACGCTGTCGGGCGGTCAACGCCAGGGCGTGGCGGTGGCGCGCGCCGCCGCCTTCGGCTCGAAGATGGTCATCATGGATGAGCCGACGGCGGCGCTAGGCGTCAAGGAGAGCCGCCGCGTGCTCGAACTGATCCTCGACGTGAAGAAGCGCGGCCTGCCGATCGTGCTGATTTCGCATAACATGCCGCATGTCTTCGAGGTGGCCGACCGCATTCACATCCATCGGCTGGGCCGTCGCCTCTGTGTCATCGATCCCAAGCAATATACGATGTCGGACGCCGTCGCCTTCATGACCGGAGCGAAGCTTCCGCCGGAGGCGGCACTGGCGGCCTGATGCATGTCGCCCAAAAGCATGCCCTCGGGCGCGAACCGAGGGTGCGCTGCGGTCTTGGGACGATATGCACATAACTAAGAATCTAAGATGCGTCGCAGACGCCGCCCAAACGCGACGCACTTCAAGTTGCTAAACTGCCGCTGGGTAAGCTTCCCCGCGGCAATCTAACTCGATTGAACGCATAACAATATGCGCTAGCATGGGCTGGGAGGAATGGTGAAAGCCGGTATGATCATGGCAACCGCACGAGAGGCAGCATGACGCGCGCGATGACATCCAAAACTCCCATTCTCGAAAACTCCGATCCCAAGGCGCTTGCCGACGAAGTCTTGAAGGCCCTCAAATACAGGCTCGGCAAGGGGACCAGCGTCGCGACGCAATACGACTGGCTCACCGC
This sequence comes from Mesorhizobium sp. WSM4844, assembly GCF_055811775.1. Taxonomy (NCBI): domain Bacteria; kingdom Pseudomonadati; phylum Pseudomonadota; class Alphaproteobacteria; order Hyphomicrobiales; family Phyllobacteriaceae; genus Mesorhizobium; species Mesorhizobium sp. WSM4844. Next base: position 115,228 of record NZ_JBVVQB010000001.1, read on the forward strand.
CTCGATAAAGGTCGTGCGCGACCATATCGTCGATCATTGGATGCAGGCAACGCAAGAGGCCTACGCCCATCAGGAAAAGCGCGTCTATTACCTGTCACTGGAATTCCTCATCGGCCGCCTGATGCGCGACGCCTTCTCCAATCTCGGCCTGATGGACAATATGCGCGAAGCGCTGCGGTCTCTCGGCGTCGACCTCGACCTCATCGCGGCCCTCGAACCAGATGCAGCGCTTGGCAATGGCGGTCTCGGCCGGCTCGCCGCCTGCTTCATGGAAAGCATGGCAACCGTCGACATTCCCGCGCATGGCTATGGCATTCGCTACGCCAATGGCATGTTCCGGCAGGAAATCCATGGCGGCTGGCAGGTTGAGCTGCCCGAGACCTGGCTCGATCACGGCAACCCCTGGGAGTTCGAGCGGCGCGAACGCTCATTCGAGGTCGGTTTCGGCGGCTCGGTGGAATCGATCACCTCGAAGGACGGCAGGCTTGAGCGCCACGTCTGGAAGCCGATCGAACATGTTCTGGCGGTTGCCTACGATACGCCGGTGGTTGGCTGGCGGGCCAACCGCGTCAACACGCTGCGGCTCTGGTCCGGCATGCCGATCGATCCGATCCTGCTCGACAAGTTCAACGCCGGCGACCACATCGGTGCGCTCGCCGAAAGCAACAAGGCCGATGCCTTGTCGCGCGTCCTTTACCCTGCCGATTCCCACAAGGCCGGTCAGGAGCTGCGGCTCAGGCAAGAGTATTTCTTTTCCACCGCATCGTTGCAGGATATCATTCAGCGTCATCTCAGCCAGTATGGCGACCTGCAGTCGCTGCCCGACAAGGCGGCGATCCATCTGAACGACACCCATCCGGCCATCGCCGTGCCCGAGCTGATGCGCCTGTTGATGGATGTCCACGGCATGGATTTCGATCAGGCCTGGAGCATCACCAAGCGCACTTTCGGCTACACCAACCACACGCTGCTTCCAGAGGCGCTCGAAAGCTGGCCGGTGCCGCTGTTCGAGCGGCTGTTGCCGCGCCATATGCAGATCGTCTACGCCATCAATGCCGAAGTGCTGCTGGAGGCGCGCGCCTCCGATCAGTTTTCTGACGAGCAGATCAGCCAGATCTCGCTGATACAGGAAAACGGCGAGCGCCGGGTGCGCATGGGCAATCTGGCGTTTGTCGGCTCGCACTCGATCAACGGCGTCTCTGCCCTTCACACCGAGCTGATGAAAGAAACGGTGTTTGCCGAGCTCCACCGGCTCTACCCCGACCGCATCAATAACAAGACCAACGGCATCACGCCGCGGCGCTGGCTGATCCAGTGCAATCCCGGTCTCACCGCGCTCACCCGTGAGGCGATCGGCGATCGCTTCCTCGACGATATAGACGCGATCAAGGAGCTCGATGCCTTTGCCGACGACGCCGCCTTCCGCGACAAGTTCGCGGCAGTCAAGCGGGCGAACAAGGCCAAGCTCGCCAATCTCGTCGCTGACCGCCTCGGCATCAGGATCGATCCCTCGGCGCTGTTCGACATCCAGATCAAGCGCATCCACGAATACAAGCGCCAGCTCCTGAACATCCTCGAAACAGTCGCCCTCTACGACCAGATCCGCTCCCATCCCGAGCGCAACTGGATGCCACGCGTCAAGTTCTTCGGCGGCAAGGCGGCGCCCAGCTATCACAATGCCAAGCTGATCATCAAACTCGCCAACGACGTCGCCAAAGTCATCAACCGCGACCCGGCCGTTCGCGGCTTGCTCAAAGTGGTGTTCGTGCCGAACTACAATGTCAGCCTGGCCGAGATCATGATCCCGGCCGCCGATCTTTCGGAGCAGATATCGACCGCCGGGATGGAAGCCTCCGGCACCGGCAACATGAAATTTGCGCTGAACGGTGCGCTGACCATCGGCACGCTCGACGGCGCCAATGTCGAGATCAAGGAATGCGTCGGCGACGACAACATCTTCGTTTTCGGCCTGACCACCGAAGAGGTCGCCGAGCGGCGCAGCAACGGCTACGATCCGCGATCGGTGATCGAAGCCTCTCCCGAACTGGCGCAGGCCGTGGCTGCCGTTTCGACGGGCGTCTTTTCGCCTGACGATCCGGAACGCTATCGCGACCTGATGAACGGCCTCTATCAGAGCGACTGGTTCATGGTCGCCGCGGATTTCGATGCCTACGCCTCAACCCAGCGCGATGTCGACGCCGTCTGGCGCGACAGCCCGGATTGGTACGCCAGGGCAATTCGCAATGTCGCCCGCGTCGGCTGGTTCTCGTCCGATCGCACGATCCGCCAATATGCGAAAGAAATCTGGAACGTGCCCGTCTGATATGATTGCATGAGGCCACGAACAACGTGGTCCGGGTGCCGGGGAGGGTCACTGCCTGATGAGGAAGCCGCGCGCGACCGCTGCGACAAGCGGGCCGGATGGACTGGCGTCAGCCGGTGATGTCGCGGCAATTGTCGCCGGCACGCATGGTGATCCTTTCGCTGTCCTCGGTGTGCACGAGGTCGACAAGGGCTTTGTCGCCCGCTGCTTTGTCCCTCATGCCGAGTTCGTCACTGCCTATACGCTGACCGGCAAGAACGCCGGCGAACTCTCCAGGCGCGACGAAGGCGGCTTCTTCGAGGGCAGCCTGTCGCTCAGAAAGCGTCAGCCGCTGCGCTATCACGCGCGCAATGCCGGCGGTGACTGGTGGCTGACCGATCCCTATTCGTTCGGTCCGGTACTGGGTCCGCTGGACGACTATTACATCGCCGAAGGTTCGCACCTCAGGCTGTTCGACAAGCTCGGGGCGCATCTCATCGATCACGAGGGTGCATCCGGCGTGCATTTCGCCGTCTGGGCGCCCAATGCAAGGCGCGTTTCGGTGGTCGGCGACTTCAACGAATGGGACGGCCGCAGGCATACGATGCGCGTCCGCCGCGACACCGGCATCTGGGAGTTGTTCATCCCCGACATCGGCGCCGGACGGCCATACAAATACGAGATCATCGGGCCCGATGGCGTGAGGCTGCCGCTGAAGGCCGATCCGTTCGCTTTCAAGTCCGAACTGCGACCGGCCACCGCTTCGGTGACGGCGCTTCCGCCGGCGCATCAATGGGGTGACGAGGCGCACCGCAATTTCTGGCGCAGCGCCGACGCCCGCCGCGAGGCGGTGTCGATCTATGAGGTCCATGCCGGCTCCTGGCAGCTTCACGACGACGGCAGCTTCCTGTCATGGGACGAGCTTGCCGACCGGCTGATCCCGTATGTCGTCGACACGGGTTTCACCCATATCGAATTCATGCCGATCTCCGAACATCCCTATGATCCGTCCTGGGGCTATCAGACGACGGGCCTCTACGCGCCGTCGGCCCGCTTCGGCGATCCGGACGGTTTTGCCCGGTTCGTCGACGGCGCCCACCGCGCCGGCATCGGCGTCATCCTGGACTGGGTGCCGGCGCATTTTCCGGTGGACGCGCATGGCCTGGCCAATTTCGACGGCACCGCGCTCTATGAGCATGCCGACCCGCGCAAGGGCTTCCATCCCGACTGGAACACCGCGATCTACAATTTCGGCCGGCGCGAGGTGGTCTCGTTCCTGGTCAACAATGCGCTGTTCTGGGCCGAAAAATACCATGTCGACGGTTTGCGCGTCGATGCCGTCGCCTCGATGCTCTACCTCGACTATTCGCGCAAGGTCGGCGAATGGATTCCCAACGAAAAAGGCGGGCGCGAAAACCTCGAGGCGGTCAGCTTCCTCCAGAGGATGAACAAGGAAGTCTATGGTCATCATCCGGGTGTGATGACGATCGCCGAGGAATCGACCTCATGGCCAAAAGTTTCGCAGCCGGTGCATGAGGGCGGGCTGGGTTTCGGCTTCAAGTGGAACATGGGCTTCATGCACGACACGCTGGAGTATTTCTCCAAAGAGCCGATTTTCCGCAAGCATCACCACGGCGACATCACCTTCGGTCTGGTCTACGCCTTCTCAGAGAATTTCGTGCTGCCGCTCTCCCATGACGAGGTCGTGCACGGCAAGGGGACGCTGCTTGGCAAGATGGCCGGCGACGACTGGCAGAAATTCGCGACGCTGCGCGCCTACTACGCCTTTATGTGGGGCTACCCCGGCAAGAAGCTGTTGTTCATGGGGCAGGAATTCGCCCAGCGCCGCGAGTGGAGCGAGGCGCGCGCACTCGACTGGAACCTGCTCGATTTCCGGGCCCACCGCGGCGTCTGGCAGACGGTGCGCGATCTCAACTATCTCTACCGCTCACGGCCGGCGTTGCATGCGCGCGATTGCGAACCGGAGGGGTTTTCCTGGCTGATCGTCGACGACAGCGCCAACTCGGTCTTTGCCTGGCTGCGCAGCGCGCCGGGCGGAAACCCGGTCGCCGTCATCTCCAATTTTACGCCGGTGCCGCGCGACAATTACCGCGTGCCGTTGCCAATGGCTGGAAGATGGCGCGAGATCATCAACACGGACGCCTCCGACTATGGCGGTTCCGGCAAGGGCAATGACGGTGCCGTCGAGGCTCGCAAGGAAGCAGGAGGCATCTCGGCGACGATGCTGTTGCCGCCGCTGTCGACGATCATGCTCGAATTTGCTCCGGACTAGGCGATGTCTCGCAGCGCGTAACTTGGGAGGATAAGAATGGCAGAGATAAAACGGACCCAGCCGCTGGCGCGCGATGCCATGGCCTATGTTCTGGCCGGCGGCCGTGGCAGCCGCCTCAAGGAATTGACCGACCGGCGCGCCAAACCAGCGGTCTATTTCGGCGGCAAGACGCGCATCATCGATTTTGCGCTCTCCAATGCGCTCAATTCCGGTATTCGCCGCCTCGGCGTGGCCACCCAGTACAAGGCGCACTCGCTGATCCGCCACCTGCAGCGCGGCTGGAACTTCCTTCGGCCCGAGCGCAACGAGAGCTTCGACATCCTGCCGGCCAGTCAGCGCGTATCGGAAACGCAATGGTATGAGGGCACGGCCGATGCCGTCTACCAGAACATCGACATCATCGAGGCCTACGGGCCCGAATACATGGTCATCCTGGCCGGCGATCACGTCTACAAGATGGACTATGAGCTGATGCTTCGCCAGCATGTCGACGCCGGCGCCGACGTCACCGTCGGCTGCCTCGAAGTGCCGCGCATGGAGGCGACCGGCTTCGGCGTCATGCATGTCGACAAGAAGGACACCATCATCTCCTTCATCGAGAAGCCCGCCGATCCGCCCGGCATTCCCGACAAGCCGGATTTTGCCCTGGCCTCGATGGGCATCTACGTGTTCAAGACCAAGTTCCTGATGGAGCAGCTGCGCCGCGACGCGGCCGAACCGGGCTCAAGCCGTGACTTCGGCAAGGACATCATCCCCTATGTCGTCGAGCACGGCAAGGCGATCGCCCATCGCTTCGCCAAATCCTGCGTGCGCTCGACCGCCGAGAACGAAGCCTACTGGCGCGATGTCGGGACCGTCGACGCCTATTGGGAAGCCAATATCGACCTCACCGACATCACGCCCGAGCTCGATCTCTACGACCGCGACTGGCCGATCTGGACCTATGCCGAGCTGAAGCCGCCGGCGAAGTTCGTGCATGACGAGGATGGTCGCCGTGGCTCGGCGGTATCCTCGCTGGTCTCGGGCGATTGCATCGTCTCAGGCGCGTCGCTGAAGCGAAGCCTGATCTTCACCGGCGCGCGCATCAACTCCTATTCGACGCTCGAGGACGTCGTCATGCTGCCCGACTGCCAGGTCGGCCGCAGCGCGAGATTGAAGCGCGTGGTGATCGATCATGGCGTCAGGATTCCCGAAGGGCTCGTGGTCGGCGAGGATCCCGTCCTCGACGCCAAGCGCTTCCGCGTTTCCGAAAAGGGCATCTGCCTCGTCACGCAGGCCATGATCGACAAACTGGGATTGTCGTGAATGCAGGTCCTGTCGGTCACGCCCGAAATATTTCCTCTGATCAAGACTGGCGGGCTTGCCGACGTGACCGGCGCATTACCGGTCGCGCTCGCCGGCAAGGGCGTGACGATGCGCACGCTTGTCCCCGGCTATCCCCAGATCATCGATGCCTTCAAGAAGAAAAAACCCGTTCACCACTATCCGCTGCTGCAAGGCGGCAAGTCTTCGGTCCATGCCGTCCAGATCGCCGGGCTCGACCTGTTCGTGCTCGACGCGCCGCATCTGTTCGATCGCCCCGGCGGCCCCTATGGCAATGCCACCGGCGCCGACTGGCCGGACAATTGGCGGCGTTTCGCGGCCCTGAGCCAGGTTGGCGGCGACATCGCCGGCGGCGCCGTCTCGGGCTACCAGCCGGACATCGTCCATGCCCATGACTGGCAATCGGCGATGACGCTGGCCTATATGCGCTACGGCAAGGCGGTCGGCACGCCGTCGATGATCACCGTCCACAATCTCGCTTTCCAGGGCCAGTTCGGCGCCGGCATCTTTGGCGAACTCGGTCTGCCGGCGGCGGCCATGGCGCTCGACGGCGTCGAATACTATGGCGGCGTCGGTTTCCTCAAGGCTGGCCTGCAGGCCGCCTGGGCCATCACCACAGTCAGCCCGACCTACGCGCAGGAGATCCGCTCGCCGGAATTCGGCATGGGGCTCGATGGCCTCATCAACATGCGGTCCGTCGATCTCTATGGCATCGTCAACGGCATCGACACCGAGATATGGAACCCTGAAACCGACAAGCATCTGGTCTCCAGCTACACGGCCAGGACATTGAAGGCGCGGCACCCCAACCGGACCGCCGTCGAGGATCGTTTCAACCTTGACCGCGACGACAGTCCGATCGTCTGCGTGATCAGCCGGCTCACCTGGCAGAAGGGAATGGACATACTGGCAACGGTCGTCGACGGGATTGTTGGGAGGGGTGCCCGCCTGGCGATCCTGGGGTCCGGCGACGCCGGCCTCGAAGGCGCGCTGCTGGCCGCCGCCGCCCGCCATCGCGGTCGCATCGGCGTCGTCGTCGGTTATGACGAGGCGCTTTCCCACACCATGCAGGGCGGCTGTGACGCAATCATCATCCCGTCGCGCTTCGAGCCTTGCGGACTGACGCAGCTTTACGGCCTGCGCTATGGCTGCGTGCCGGTCGTCGCCCGCACCGGCGGTCTTGCCGACACGATCATCGACGCCAATGAAGCGGCGATTTCGGCAGGTGTGGCGACCGGCTTCCAGTTCGCACCCGCCGATGCCGGCGCCTTGCTGCACGCCGTCCGCCGGCTGGTCGCGGCGCACGCCAACCCTGCGATCTGGACGTCGATGCAGCGGCAAGGCATGAAGGCCGATGTCTCGTGGGATAAAAGCGCAGAAAAATACCTCGAACTCTATCGCTTGCTGCTTTCGAAAAGGGCTTGACGCATGATACGCACCGTCGCCACCAAACCTTATCTCGACCAGAAGCCCGGCACATCCGGGCTGCGCAAGAAAGTGCCGGTGTTCCAGCAGGAGCACTATGCCGAGAACTTCATCCAGTCGATTTTTGATGCGCTGGACGGGTTCAAGGGCAAGACGCTGGTGATCGGCGGCGACGGCCGCTTTTACAACCGCGAGGTCATCCAGAAGGCCATCGCCATGGCCGCGGCAAACGGTTTCGGCAAGGTGATGGTCGGGCAGGGCGGCATCCTGTCGACGCCGGCCGCTTCCAACATCATTCGCAAATACAACACCTTCGGCGGCATCATCCTGTCGGCCAGCCACAATCCGGGCGGCCCGCACGAGGATTTCGGCATCAAATACAATGCCGGCAATGGCGGCCCGGCACCGGAAAAGCTGACCGACGCGATCTTCGCCAGGACCAAGATGATTTCGAGCTTCAAGACCGCCGATATCGGCACGGTCGACCTCGACACGATCCGTACCGTCGAGGCGGGCGGCATGACCGTCGAGGTGATCGACCCGGTCGCCGACTATGCCGAGCTGATGGAAAATCTGTTCGATTTCGATGCGTTGCGTGGGCTGTTCAAGTCAGGCTTCCGCATGCGCTTCGACGCCATGCATGCCGTGACCGGTCCCTATGCCAAGGAGATCCTGGAAAACCGGCTCGGCGCGCCGAAAGGCACCGCCCGCAACTTCGTTCCCCTGCCGGATTTCGGCGGCCACCACCCAGACCCGAACCTGGTCCACGCAAAGCACCTCTATGACGAGATGATGGGACCGGATGCGCCGGATTTCGGCGCCGCTTCCGACGGCGACGGCGACCGCAACCTGATCATCGGCAAGGGCATTTTCATCACCCCGTCGGATTCGGTGGCTATGCTCGCCGCCAATGCTCATCTGGCGCCGGGCTACAAGGCCGGCCTGAAAGGCATCGCCCGCTCGATGCCGACCAGCGGTGCAGCCGACCGCGTCGCCGAAAAGCTCGGCATCGGCATCTATGAAACGCCGACCGGCTGGAAATTCTTTGGCAATCTGCTCGATGCCGACATGGCGACGATCTGCGGCGAGGAAAGTGCCGGAACCGGCTCCAACCATGTCCGCGAAAAGGACGGGCTGTGGGCCGTGCTTTTGTGGCTCAATATCCTCGCTGCCCGCGGCGAAAGCGCCAAGCAGATCGTCACCGAGCACTGGGCCGCCTATGGCCGCAATTACTACTCACGCCATGACTACGAGGAGGTCGAGACCGACCGCGCCAATGCGCTGGTCGACGAATTGCGGGCCAGGCTCGCTTCCTTGCCCGGCACCAGCGTGCGCGGCATGAAGATCACCAGCGCCGACGATTTCGCCTATCACGACCCGGTCGACGGCTCGATAGCCAGGAACCAGGGCATCAGGGTGCTGTTCGAAGGCGGATCGCGCGTCGTCTTCCGTCTCTCCGGCACCGGTACCTCGGGGGCGACGCTGCGCGTCTATATCGAGCGCTACGAGCCGGACAAGTCCAGGCACGATCTCGACACGCAGGAGGCGCTTGCCGACCTGATTGCGGCAGCCGATGATATTGCCGGGATACGCAGCCATACCGGCCGCGCCGAGCCGAGCGTGATTACGTGAGTTTGGTTGACAGCCGGCCGTCTGAGTTCGGCCTGCGTTGCGAGGCTCCCCCGTCTCCCCTTGTGGGAGAAAGTGGCCGAGCGAAGCTCGGTCGGATGAGGGGTGTTCCAGCTTGGCGCACACCTTTGCCCAAATCGCCCATGCCTCGTTTCTTCCAGCACCCCTCATCCGTCTCGGCGCTGCGCGCCAATCCACCTTCTCCCACAAGGGGAGAAGGGGTCGCTGAGGTCGCCGCGTGAGTCAGCTCGGTGCCACCGTCACCCGCGGCGGCATCCGCTTTGCCGCATGGTCGTCCGCGGCCAGCCGGCTCTGGGTCTCGATCTTCGATGAGCAGGGAGAGGGGGAGATCGACCGGCTCGAACTCCAGCCGGAAGGCGAGGGCGTTCACGCGCTTTTCGTCGCCGGCCTCGCCGCCGGCACCCGATACGGATTTCGCGCCGATGGCGATTATACGCCCGAGAACGGGCTTTGGTTCGATCCCGACAAGCTGCTGGTCGACCCCTATGCCGTCGAAATCGACAGGTCTTATGTCTATGACGTCAGGCTCGCCGCGCGCCGGGGCGAGGGCACGGACACTGCGCCGCTGCTGCCGAAGGCGATTACCGCCACCCTGCCGCGGCCGGTGCCCGTCTTGCCGCCGCTGTTCCAGCCCGGTGGCCTGATCTATGAAGTGCCGGTGCGCGCCTTCACCATGCTGCATCCGGACATCCCGAAGCACCAGCGCGGGACGGTTGCAGCCCTTGCCCACCCGGCTATCGTCGAGCACCTGAAAAAGCTCGGGGTCGGGGCGGTCGAACTAATGCCGGTGACGGCATCGATCGACGAGCGGCATTTGCCGCCGCTCGGGCTGCGCAATGCCTGGGGCTACAATCCCGTGACCTTCATGGCGCTCGACCCGCGCCTGGCGCCCGGCGGTCTCGCGGAATTGCGGCAGACGGTTGCCACGCTGCGTGAGGCCGGTATCGGCGTCATCCTCGATCTCGTCTTCAACCACACCGGCGAAAGCGACAGGCTTGGGCCGACGCTGTCGCTGCGCGGTCTCGACAGCCGCGCCTACTACCGGCATCGGCCGGACGGCAGCTTGATCAACGACACCGGCACCGGCAACACCGTCGCTTGTGATCATCCGGTCGTCCGGGAAATGGTCCTCGACACGCTTCGTCACTTTGTCCGCCATGCCGGCGTCGATGGTTTCCGCTTCGACCTGGCGCCCATTCTGGGGCGGGTCGATGGCGCATTCGACGCCGCTGCGCCACTGCTCATGGCTATTCGGGATGATCTGCTCCTTGGCGACCGGGTGCTCATCGCCGAGCCATGGGATATCGGCCCGGACGGCTATCAGCTTGGCAATTTTCCGCCGCCCTTCCTCGAATGGAACGACAGATATCGCGACGACATCCGCCGGTTCTGGCGCGGCCACAGCGGGATGGTCGGCGCGCTCGCCACCCGGCTTGCCGGCTCATCCGACGTGTTTGCCAAGCCAGGCCAGCAGACGAGCCGCAGCGTCAATTTCATCGCCGCGCATGACGGCATGACGCTGGCCGACATTGTTGCCTACGAGCACAAGCACAATGAGGCCAATGGCGAGCAGAACCGCGATGGCCACGATGACAATCTGTCCTGGAACAATGGCGTCGAGGGTGAGACCGGCGACCGGGCGATCGTTATGGCACGTTTCGATGACCGGTGTGCGCTGCTGGCCACGCTGTTTGCCTCACGCGGCACGATCATGCTGACCGCCGGAGACGAATTCGGCCGCACCCAGAAGGGCAACAACAACGCCTATGCGCAGGACAACGAGATCACCTGGCTCGACTGGTCCGGGCGCGATCGGGCGCTGGAACAATACGCCGTTTTGCTCGCCGCGACGCGTCGTTGCGTGCCGGCGCTTTCCGACACGCGCTTCCTGACAGGAGAGCCGCCGCCCGGATCAGAGCAACCGGACGCGGTCTGGCTCACTGAAACCGCCGCGCCGCTCGACGAGGCAGGCTGGCGCGATCCGGGGCGGCACCGCCTGGTCATGATGCTCGACAGCGATGATTGCCGCCTTGCCGCGGTCATCAATGGCGATCGCCGGGGGTGTATGTTCACGCTGCCGGAGCGCGACGGATTTCGCTGGCAGCCAGCCATCGAAGCATCGGACGGCGCAGCCGGAATTTCACGGCCGGTGCCGGGGCGAACGGTGATTTTCATGATCGAACACGAAGCCGCGCAGGCTCAGATAAAGGAGAACCCGAGTGGCAAGTGACCACGCCGAGTGGTGGCGCGGCTGCGTCATCTACCAGATCTACCCGCGCTCCTTTCAGGACACGACGGGGGACGGCAGTGGCGATCTGCGTGGTATCACATCGAGGCTGGCGCATGTCGCATCGCTTGGCGCTGACGCCGTCTGGCTATCACCGTTCTTCAAGTCGCCGATGGCCGATATGGGCTACGACGTATCCGACTATACAGCCGTCGATCCGATGTTTGGAACATCAGCGGATTTCGATGCGGTGGTCACCGAGGCGCACCGTCTCGGCCTGAAAGTCATTATCGACCAGGTCCTGTCGCATTCGTCCGACCGGCACGAATGGTTCGTCGAAAGCCGTACGAGCCGCGATAACCCCAGGGCGGACTGGTATGTCTGGGCCGATCCGAGGCCCGACGGCACCGCGCCCAACAACTGGCTGTCGGTCTTCGGCGGCCCCGCCTGGGAGTGGGACGCGACCCGCAGGCAGTATTACATGCACAATTTTCTCGCCTCGCAGCCGGACCTCAATTTCCACAATCCGGAGGTTCAGGACGCCCTGCTGGAAACGGTGCGGTTTTGGCTGGAGCGCGGCGTCGACGGGTTTCGCCTCGATACCGTCAACTACTATGTCCATGACCGCTGGCTGCGCAGCAACCCGCCCCTGGCGTCAAGCGTCGCAGGCACCAACACCGAAACCAATCCGTACCTCTATCAGGAGCATTTGTTTGACAAGACGCAGCCCGAAAACCTGGCTTTCCTCAAGCGGTTTCGGGCGCTGCTCGACGAATATGAGGGCCGCGTCGCTGTCGGCGAGGTCGGCGACGAAGCCCGTTCGTTGCAGACGCTCGCCGCCTACACCAGCGGCGGCGACAAGCTCGACATGTGCTACACATTCGACCTGCTCGGTCCGCAATTCTCGGCGGCGCATGTGCGTGGCTGCGTCGAAGCGTTCGAGAGTGCTGTCTCCGACGGCTGGGTCTGCTGGGCGTTTTCCAACCACGATGTCGTTCGCCATGTGACGCGATGGACAAGGCCCGGCGGCGACCCGGAAAGGACGGCGAAGTTCTCCATCGCGCTGCTGTCATGCCTGCGTGGATCGATCTGTCTCTATCAGGGTGAGGAACTCGGGCTGGAGGAGGCGGAATTGGCGTTCGAGGATCTGCGCGATCCTTACGGCATCCGCTTCTGGCCGGGGTTCAAGGGCAGGGATGGCTGCCGCACGCCGATGGTGTGGGAGAAGGGCGCCAACAATGCCGGCTTTTCAATCGGCAGGCCGTGGCTTCCAATCCCGGAAAGCCATCGCGCCCGCGCGGTCGATATCCAGAACGGCGAGGAAAAGTCAGTTCTGGCCAGCTATCGGGCGATGCTGGCGTTGCGCAGGCGGCATGCGGCGCTGGTACAAGGTTCGACCCGTTTTCTCGATGCCGAGGGCGAAGTGCTTGCCTTCATTCGCGAAGGCGGCGGCGAGAAGCTGCTGTGCGTTTTCAACTTCGCCGAGGACCCGGCCAACTGGCCGTTGCCGCAGGGTATCGATGTCGCGGAGACGATCGACCTTGGCGCTGGTGCCGCCTTGCAGGAAAAGATTCTGTCGCTGCCGCCGTTGGGCTGCTTTCTCGGACGGGCTGGCTGATCTCTCCAACTCACTGAACAAGCACAGAGCGCCCGCAAGTCGCGCCCATGACCCGGACATCGGCCTCGCCGACGCGCACGCCCAGCGCCCCAAGCACGTTGTAAACCAATTCGTCGACCGGCGCCGTCACGCCGTTCAGCAGCGCCACCACTGCCGGCTTCACGGTTCCGAGCAAGGCGGTTACATCAAGCCCGAGGCCCAGCGCACTGACCGAAAGCGACAAATTGTTGACCAGCGACGTGGTGAGAGATTGCGTCAGGTTCTTCGTCGAGGCGTTCTTTATCGTCTTGCTTGCGATGTCGGTGCTGTTGAAGGTCAAGATCGTCGGATCGTTGTTGGCGATCTCAACGGCTGCAGAACCATTCACGCCGATCAGATTGAGGGTGAGAAACAGAAGCTTCACGCTGACCTGCGCGATTTCGGCATTTTGAAACGACTGTGGGTTGCTGAAATCGGCGAAGGCGGAGGGGCTGTTATCGGCATCGCTGGCGCCAAGGTGCAGCGAGGCAAGGCCCGGACGTGCGGCAATGGTAACTTTCAAACTGTCGGGGTGCCCCGTCGGGCAGCTGATGTCGGTCAGTTTGGCTTCGGCAGAGGCCACCTCGACATGCAGCGGCAGTTTGACGGCCAGCAGGCTGATGCCGCCACCGAGGTTCGCATTGCTGCCGCCGATGGACGCCACCAGCTTGATCCGCGTCTGCGCCGTACGCACCACAGCACCCTTCTCGCCGACTGTCAGCCATGGCGAGAATTGTGCAGGTTCGCCGATTGCAATCGCAAGCGTGGTGGAGGCAAGCCCCGGAATGGCGGCTCCGAGATTGAGCTCGACCTGCTTCGAGCCGTTGGCCAGTGCAGCAGCGGTGGTCAGCATGCCCATGGCGCTGGCGTCGACCGAAAAGCCGGGCGACTTTTGCCCGAGGCCCAACTGGCCCATTGATCCAAGATCGACAAGATGATTGAGCGGTATCTTGACCGTGTTGGTGGTCCTTGACGCGATTGTCTGCAAAGCCAGCTTGCTGGTGCTGCCAACGGGTGAAACATTAGCCATGGCGGTCGCTATCTCGCCCACCGTCGCCTTGGAAGCCAGCACCTCCGAATAGCTGACACCCGTCAGCTGCATCTCAACGGCAAGGGCATCGATGAACGAAAGCAGGTTCACGTCGGCAGCGATCAGAGCGTTGTAGTCCATGACGCTGAGCGCGATGTTGCCGCCCAGGAACTTGCTGAGAAGAGCGTTGAGGATGCCGCCATTGACGCTGAGAAGCCTGGACCCGACCGAGAACATCGCCTGCGGCGCTATGCTGGCCACGGCTTGGGTGCCGATCACCGGCGTAGGGATAAGCGAACTCGCGAAATAGCGGGCAGGAACCTTTTTCAGCGTGACATGAACCGCGTTGTAGGGCGTTTTGCCGGCCTCGAAGCGCTTGTCGACGCCGAGCGACGACTCTGCTGAATATCGGCCGGGGGTGACCGACACGATAGTCTTTCCAAGGGCAGGGGTGATCGTCTGCCCTGCCTTCTGAACAACGATACCCGGCATTCCGTTGTCGCCGAGCGTGGTCACCACCGCGGCGTCAATGTTGTTGATGTTGGAGGCGGCGGTGATTGCCGCCAGATCGACCAGCGACTGAGCCTCCCGGCGCTCCACATAGATCGAGCCTTCATCGATGGCGAAGGCGGCCAGCGCCAGCGCGAACGGTGCGCACAGCGCCGTCATGACGGCGAAGTTCGCCGTCAGGTCGCCAAGCATCGAGCGGGCGACCCGGCCGATCCTGCCCGCCAAAGTTTGCGACATTCAGATGCCTCCAACCCGGATTGTCGACTGGCGTGAGATCGTGGTGCCAGGCATGGGCAGTGCCGGGAACAGATTCCAGACCGGCAGGTTGCGGGCATCATATTGGATGGACACGACGAATTGGTTTCCGTCGGCCGTGCTGTCCTTGGCCTGGTAGGTCAGCTTGTCGGAATCGACGAATGGATATCCCGCGGCATTGGTGGTGACGAAACTGGTCACCAGCGCCTGGCGCTCATCTTCGTTCAGCCCGGCAATCGCCGTGCGTGCGGCGTCCGCTGCGATCTGCTGCACGGAGTGACTGGCGCCAAAATAGATGCCATATGCAACCATGCCAAGCAGAAGCAAGATGAAAATGGGCGCAAGCAGTGCAAATTCGATCGCGGACGTTCCGGACGGTTCTCGAAACTGATGTAATTTGCGTTTTAGCTGACGCGTATTGCGCCGCTTTCTAGCGATTGTCCCAGTTTCCGCGCTGTTCATGTCCGTCGCCTATCAAGACATACCGAAGCCCGCAAAAGATGTAATCCGTGGTTGCTTAAAGGCGGCTTAAGACATTCTGGCAAAGTGGAATCGACGACAGATTTCTTGCCGGAAACGAATGCTTGAAGCGGTTCTTCCGCCAAGTCGTGGAATTCATCAGCCGACGCGGCGCCCCGCTTCGACGCCCGACTTCTTCAACAAAAGCGGCGCAACCTGCTCGTTGCAGAGAAAGCGCCGTCGATCCCATCGACCACAACGTAGGGTTTAGTTAGTAAGGGACCCCATTGACTTGCATCAATATCATGCGATCCGCTGCAGGCTATTGCCCGTCCCAACTTCCCACGAGGTGCAAGGGTTTTCGCGCAATGTGTAGGATCTGACGTGCGGGTTGTGTCAAAATTGCTGCCGCTAGTTGTAACTTGTGTTTACCACTCACGGGTTAGGGTTATCCAAAGGCAGTTGGCGGAATGACGGCATCAGATTATCTCCTGACACGCTTCGGGAAGCTCTCGCTGTTCAGGCAGACCTGCGTCGTGGTTCTGGCAGCCATCATCGGTGCGGATACACTCACCCTCGTTTTCTATGGTATCTTCTTTGCCGACCGCCTCCT
The DNA here is from genome assembly GCF_055811775.1 of Mesorhizobium sp. WSM4844. Taxonomy (NCBI): domain Bacteria; kingdom Pseudomonadati; phylum Pseudomonadota; class Alphaproteobacteria; order Hyphomicrobiales; family Phyllobacteriaceae; genus Mesorhizobium; species Mesorhizobium sp. WSM4844. The sequence continues at coordinate 130,951 of NZ_JBVVQB010000001.1, forward strand.
CTTGGACTTGTTCTTGACAACGGTCATCACCGTCGCGGTTGGATTTCCGCTCGGCTATTTCTTCCTGAGACAGCAGTTGAAGCTCGCCTTGATGGCCGCCAAGCTCGACCGGGCAGCACGCATCGACCACCTCACAAGCCTCGCCAACAGGAAAACCTTCTTTGAGGAGGCCGAGGCAATCGTGGGTTCCGAGGCCTTTAGGGAAGGCGCCGTGCTGTTCATCGACGCCGACCATTTCAAATCCATCAACGACACCTTTGGTCATGCCATCGGCGATGCCGTCCTCCAGGAGATGGGCAGCGTTATTCGCAACTCGATTCGGGAAAGCGACTTGGCGGCGCGCATCGGCGGCGAGGAGTTCGCTGTGTTCCTGGTCGAAGCTGGCCGCGACAAGACATTGGAAGTGGCCGAGCGGATCAGACAGAACATGCGCGGTGTCAGACGGGCAGTCGGCATCGAGGACCGAGAAATCACCGTCAGCATCGGGATTTGCCTGCACGGACCAGGCCAAACCTTGAACGACATCCTGCTGCGCGCTGATCAGAATCTCTATGTCGCAAAGAACAGGGGGCGCGACTGCATCGTCGCAACCACCGGGTTCGGACCGGTATTCGCATGATCGTGACTGGCACGATTGCTCCACCGGTATCTGCGAATCATCGCTCGGCCGAGGCGTGGCCGAACTGCTTTTGCGTAGCTGGAAGGCTCGGTCCATGGTTTCGACCGCTGTTCTGCCGGCCGCGCAGTGGCTGTCGCTGCCCCTTACTTAGGGTGACCTCACGAGTCTGTTGAAATAAAAAATCACCACGTTACTGTTTGGCCACCAGCTGCCGGAAAGGGAACCGGCGGCGCGCTCAAAGGGGCCAGCGAATCGGCTTCGGGGCGTCAACACTCAAGAGGCGCAGCTGAACGGCCGCCTCGACAGGGAGAACTTCATGCTGAAAAACATGCTGAAGGCGACGGTGTTCGCCACAACCATGGCTTTGGCCGCCGGCACGTTCTACACGCCAGCCTTCGCCGAGGTCGTCTACAACCGCGGCACCGCCGCCGAATCGGAGTCGCTCGACCCGCACAAGACCTCGACAATATACGAAGCCGCTGTATTGCGTGACCTGTTCCAGGGGCTGGTCATGCAAGACCAGAAGGCGAACGTCATTCCGGGCGCCGCCGAAAGCTGGACTGTATCGGACGACGGCACCGTCTACACCTTCAAGCTGCGCAAGGACGGTGTCTGGTCGGATGGTAGCCCGGTCACGGCAGATGACTTCGTCTACGCGTTTCATCGGCTGGAAGATCCGGCCACCGGCGCCGAATATGCTTCGATGCTCTATCCCGTGAAGAACGCCGAGGAGGTGAACACCAAGAAGGCGAAGCCGGAGGAGATGGGCGTCAAGGCAATCGACGCAAATACCCTGGAAGTGACGCTGAAGGCGCCCACGCCCTATTTCCTTGAAATGCTGACCCACCAGGCGACTTATCCGGTCAGCAAGGCGTCCATTGACAAGCTCGGCGCCGATTGGATCAAGCCGGGCAATCTGGTCTCCAACGGCCCCTTTACCCTGACGGAGTGGGTTCCCAACGACCACATCAAACTGGTCAAGAATCCGAAATTCTGGGATGCTGCGAGCGTCAAGCTCGACGTCGTCAACTACATCCCGACCGAAGATCGTTCGTCGGCGATAAAGCGCTTCGAGGCCGGCGAACTCGACAGCTACGACGACCTCCCGACCGAGCAGCTCGCCGATCTCAAGGCCAAGTTTGGCGATCAGATTCGCGTTGGACCTTACCTCGGCACCTACTATTTTTCGATCAAGACCGACAAGGCTCCGTGGGACAACGTCGAACTGCGCAATGCCATCTCCATGGCAGTCGACCGCGATTTCCTTGCCGAAAAGGTCTGGCAGAACTCAATGCTGCCCGGCTATTCGATGGTGCCTCCGGGCATTGAGGGCTATACGCCGGCAATGGCCAAATACGCCGACATGTCGCAGATCGACCGCGAGGATGAGGCCAAGAAGGTACTCGAGAAGCTTGGCTATACGCCCGAGAAACCGCTGAAGATGGAAATCCGCTACAACACGTCGGAAAACCACAAGAACACTGCAGTCGCCATCCAGGAGCAGTTGAAGCCGCTCGGCGTCGAAATCACGCTGCTCAACACCGACACCAAGACCCACTACTCCTTCCTTGAGCAGAAGGGCGACTACGACGTGGCGCGTGCCGGCTGGATTGCGGATTACAAGGATCCGGAAACCTTCCTCGGCATCTCCCGCAAGGCAAGCGGCAACAACTATTCGAGCTACAACAGCCCGGAATTCGAGAAGGCCATGGACGAGGCGGCCGCCGCGGGCGGCAAGCCTGAAGAGCGGATGAAAGAACTCGCCGAGGCCGAGCGCATCCTCGTCGATGACGTCGGCAACATCCCGCTTCTCTACTATAGTTACAAGGATATCGTTTCTCCGAAGGTTCATGGCTTCGAGGACAACGTCATGGATGTGCATCCGTCCCGCTTCATCTCCAAGGACTGATCTCCTTGGCCGGACTGCCGCTCCTTTACAGCGCCGCGCGTCCTTTGGGGCGCGCACAGGGCGCTGTAACGCCTTGATTTTGCACGTGATCCTCTCCGGACCTTCGGCTCGGGTCATGCGTTAGGGGCGGCGGTCCCGGTTTGCTAGCAAAGCGGGGAACCGATGCTGCGTTACGTATTCCGGCGGCTTCTGACCGCCATTCCGACGCTGTTGGTCATCGTGACCATGGCGTTCTTCCTGATACGCGTCGCGCCTGGCGGCCCGTTCAATCAGGAGCGGGGCCTGAGCCCCGAGATCAAGGCCAATCTCGAAGCGCAGTTCGGTCTCAACGACCCGCTCTGGCTGCAATATGTCCACTATCTCGGCAATCTGCTGCGCGGCAATTTCGGTCCGAGCTACAACATGCCGGATTTCACTGTCGGCGAATTGTTTGCCAGGGGCCTGCCCGTTTCGATCCAGATCGGCGCCTCGGCCCTGATCCTGGCGCTGCTGCTCGGCGGCCTCCTCGGCACCATTGCCGCGCTCAACCAGAACAAGCTTGCCGACTATTCGGTGATCGCTCTGGCAACCGCCGGCAGCACCATTCCGACCTTCGTCATCGCGCCGGTTATCCAGCTTCTGTTCGGTCTGACCTGGAAACTGCTGCCGATCGGCGGCTGGGGCGATGGCGCCCTGCTCAACAAGATCGGCCCTGTGCTGACCCTCGCCTTGCCGCAGATCGCCATCGTCGCCCGCCTGATGCGCGGCTCGATGATCGAATCGTTGCGCTCGCACCACATTCGCACCGCACGTGCGCTCGGCCTGTCGGACTGGTCGGTGGTCGTCAAGCATGCGCTGCGCGGTGCCATATTGCCGATTGTCTCCTTCACCGGCCCGGCGGCGGCGGCACTGCTCACCGGCTCGATCATCGTCGAGACGATCTTTTCCATTCCCGGCATCGGCCGCTATTTCGTCGAGGCCGCGCTCAACCGTGACTACACGCTGGTCATGGGCACCGTGGTGGTCATCGCGCTGTTCACCATCGTCTTCAACCTGATCGTCGACGTCATGTATGCCTTCGTCGATCCGAGGGTGCGCTATGACTGACATCGCAGCCACCGCTCCGGCCATCGTCGGCCGTTCCCTGTGGGGCGATGCCTGGGCGCGCCTCAAGGCCAACCGCGCCGCCATGTTCAGCCTGTATTATCTTGCCTTCATCGCGATCCTCAGCGTGTTCGGACCCTCTTTGGTGCCGCATCGATACACCACCATCTACGCCGACTATGTGCGCATGCCGCCGAGCTTGTCGGCCTATCCGAAGCCCGACAAGATAGAAACCGCGCTCAACGAAGCGATCAAGCGCATGCGTGTCGACATCAAGCAGTGGCGGCAGGAAGACAATCGCATCTTCGTTACCGTCACATCGCGCAAGCCGATCGACGACCGCAATGTCCGCTACCTCGACCGTTCCGATGCCTTCGACAACACCAAGATAGAGAGCAAATCGGCTGACGGCCTTGAAGCGGTGATGAGCGCTTCAATCAGGCAGCAGTATTTCCTGTTCGGCACCGACAATACTGGCCGCGATCTCCTGTCGCGGACGCTGATGGCCGGGCGCATCTCGCTGGCCATCGGCTTGCTCGCCGGGGTCGTTGCGGGCGTCATCGGCGTGCTCTATGGCGCTGCGTCCGGCCTTGCCGGCGGCAGGATAGACGAGGTGATGATGCGCATTGTCGATGTGCTCTATTCGCTGCCGTTCATTTTCTTCGTCATTATGCTGGTGGTGTTTTTCGGCCGGAACTTCGTGCTGATGTTCCTGGCGGTCGGTGCCGTGCTGTGGCTCGACATGGCGCGCATCGTGCGCGGACAGGCGCTGTCGATCCGGCGGCAGGAATATGTCCAGGCGGCGGAGGCGATGGGCATAGGCCAGCGCGGCATTCTGATCCGCCACGTCATTCCCAACCTGCTTGGCCCGGTGGTCATCTATATGACGCTGCTGGTGCCGCAAGTCATCATCCTGGAGAGTTTCCTGTCGTTCCTCGGGCTCGGCGTGCAGGAACCGATGACCAGCTGGGGCGTGCTGATCTCGACTGGCGCCAAGAACATCGGCACCGCCAACTGGCTGCTTTTGTTCCCAGCATTTTTCCTTGTCTCGACGCTGTTCGCACTGAATTTCGTCGGCGACGGCCTGCGCGACGCGCTCGACCCGAGGGATCGTTGAGATGGACACCTCCGAAACCATCCTCAGCGTCAAGGACCTTCGCGTCCGCTTCCGCACGCTTGACGGTGTGGTCGAGGCGGTCAAGGGCATCAACATCCACGTCAATGCAGGCGAAACCGTTGCCGTGGTCGGCGAATCCGGTTCCGGCAAAAGCCAGACGATGATGGCGGCGATGAGCCTGCTGGCCTCGAACGGCGAGGCGACGGGCGTCGTCGACTATCGCGGCCGCAACCTTTTGGCCCTGCACAAGTCCGAGCTCAACCAAGTCCGCGGCCGCAAGATCAGCATGATCTTCCAGGAGCCGATGACCTCGCTCGATCCGCTCTATTCGGTCGGCAACCAGCTGATCGAACCGATCCGCCGGCATCGTGGGCTTGGCGCGGCGCAAGCACGCGAAGAGGCGCTCAAGCTCTTGCGGCTGGTCCATATTCCCGATCCCGAGCGGCGGATGAAATCCTATCCGCACGAATTGTCGGGTGGCCAGCGACAGCGGGTCATGATCGCCATGGCGCTGGCCAACGATCCCGACATACTGATCGCAGACGAACCGACGACCGCGCTCGACGTGACCATCCAGGCGCAGATCCTCATGCTGCTCGCCGAACTTCAGCGCAAGCTTGGCATGGCGATCGTCTTCATCACCCACGATCTCGGCATTGTCCGGCGCTTTGCCGACCGGGTCTATGTCATGCGCTACGGCGAAGTCGTCGAGGAGGGCGAGGCGGAAGCGATCTTCGTCAATCCGCAGCATGCCTATACCAAGATGCTGTTGGCCGCCGAGCCGACCGGAACCAAGGCGCCGCCACCGCCAAATGCGCCCGTCCTGCTCGAAGGCAGGAATGTCGAGGTGACCTTCAAGATCGGCGGCGGGTTCTTGCCGGAGAGCCGCTGATCCTGCGCGCAGTCGATCACATTTCGATCCGGCTCAAACGCAACCAGACCATCGGCATCGTCGGCGAATCCGGTTCAGGAAAATCGACGCTCGGCCGAGCCCTGCTGCGGCTCCTGCCAAGCGATGGGCTCATCCGCTTTGGCGATCGCGATATTTCTGCCGCCGACCGCCAGGCCATGCGGCCGCTGCGGCGCGAATTGCAGCTGGTCTTTCAGGACCCGTTCGGTTCGCTGTCGCCGCGCATGACCGTCGGCCAGGTCATCACCGAAGGGCTTCTGGTGCATGAGCCGACCCTGTCGGGCAGGCAACGCGACCTCCGCGCCGTCGAGGCCTTGCGTGAGGTCGGGCTCGACCCGAATGCGCGCAATCGCTACCCGCACGAATTCTCCGGCGGCCAGCGCCAGCGCATCGCCATCGCGCGGGCGATGATCCTCAAGCCCAAGGTGGTCGTCCTCGACGAGCCCACGTCGGCGCTCGATCGCTCCGTCCAGAAGCAGATCGTCGAATTGCTGCGTAAGCTGCAGGCCGACCATGAACTGTCTTACCTGTTCATCAGCCACGATCTCGCCGTCGTGCGTGCCATGGCCGACTACATCATCGTCATGAAGCAGGGCAAGATCGTCGAGGAAGGGCCGACCGAGGCGATCTTCAGCAATCCGCAGGCATCCTACACGCAGACACTGATGGCCGCGGCCATCGACGTCACACGGTTTCGCTTGAGTGCATAGCGCGACCGGTCAGCAGCGGATGGTCGTTGAAAGGTCCGGAGGCGAATAGACCGTCGTCTGCAGCCACGGCTGCTATGGCTTCGATCTCGATCATCGCCTCGGGCGTTTAGAGCGCTATCATCTCGACGATCGTCTCCGCCGACAGGGCTTGAAAAAACTGCTTCCGGCGGAGTTCAGCGACCTCCTTGAACTTGCTCATGTCCTGCGCTGGATTCAACATAACGCCCGAAGTTGTCCAGGATCGCCTGCCAGCCGTCACGCTGCATGTCGATGGAGTTCTGCGTCTCGGCATCGAATATGGTCGTCACCTTCGTACCGTTGCCTGCAGCTTCGAAGGTCGTACGCGCCTTGCGCCCGTCGCTCATGGCGAATGCGATCGCCTTGTACGGCTCGACCTCTTCGTACACTGCCTCGAAATCGAAGCCGAAGCTGCCGTCCTTGGCTTCCATGCGCGCCTTGTAGCCGCCGCCCACCTTTAGGTCGGCTTCCGCGCTTGGGCAGCACCAGTCGTCGGAAGCGAAGTTCCACTGTGTGATATCGCCGGGCGTCGTGTAGGCCTCCCAGACGCGTTCGATCGGCGCGGCGATCGTGGTGGCAATGGTGATCTGCTGGTTGGTCATTTTGGTTTCCTTGTTGTCGCAGCCGGATGAGATCACGCAGACGGTTTATTGCGTGATTTCGGGCTCGACGAGGTGAGCAAGCTTGCGCAGCGACTCTTGCCAACCGAGATAACATGCCTCGACCGGGATCAGATCGGGCACGTTCTCCTGAACCACCGTCATCTCCGTTCCGACTGAAACGGCCGTCAACGTGACGGTCACTTTCATCTCGCCCGGAAGGTTCGGATCATCGAACACGTCGCTGTAGACGAGCGTCTCGCCGGGGACGAGTTTCAGATAGGTGCCGCCGAAGGAATGGCTTTGCCCGGTCGTGAAGTTTCGAAACGACATTCTGTGCTTGCCGCCTTCCGTCGCCTCAAGCTCATGCACAGTACAGGTAAAACCGAAGGGCGGGAGCCAACTCGCGACCGCGTCAGGTTCCAGAAATGCGCGGTAGACCTTTTCGGGTTTGGTGGCGAGAACCCGGTGCAGTTTAACTGTGTTGGGCATGATCATCTCCATTCGTTGAGTTCACCAGGGCGTCGTTGCTTTGGATCGGGTTAGCCTGCTGCTGCGGCTTCCAGCGCCGCGATATCGATTTTCTTCATCGTCATCATCGCCTCCATCGCGCGCTTGGCCTTGGCGCGGTCGGGACTGGTCGTCAGTTCCATCAGCCGCTTCGGCGTGATCTGCCAGGAGAAGCCCCACCGGTCCTTGCACCATCCGCAGGCGCTCTCGCTGCCGCCGTTTCCAACGATCGCCTTCCAGTAGCGGTCGGTCTCTTCCTGATCTTCGGTCAGCACCATCAGGCTGACGGATTCGTTCGCCTTGAAATTCGGGCCGCCGTTCAGGCCTATAAAAGACTGGCCGAGCACTGTGAACTCGACCGTCAGTTCATTGCCTTCCTTGCCGCCGGGATAGTCCGACGCGGCCGCATTCAGCCGATCCACATGGCTGTCGGGAAAGGTGGCGGCATAGAACTCTGCCGCCTTGCGTGCTTCGCCGTGGTCGAACCACAGGCAGGTCACGAGTTTCGTCATATCTAATCTCCTCGGTTCTTGGGGGTATTTGTTCGCGCCGCGACTGCCAGATCTCAGTCGAACCGGCCCTTGGGCGCCTCGCCAGCCAGAACGGGACCGATGAACACCATTATAAGGTCGGCCTTGATCACATCGTCCGCAGATGTGTCCGATGATCTAAGCTCTCTCACGGTTTTTTCACCTGGTCTCGTTGCTTCCTGTCCAAAGGACGAACAAGTGGTGCGCCTCCCGACAGCCAACCTGTTATTTTTTTGCCACGCGGCAAGGCCCACCTAACCCGAGTCGATCCATCCAACCGCCGGCTGGTAAGAGCGGGTCGGCGTAGGGCCGGGCCGTTTGCTTCAGCACCGGTTGTCCATATCACGAGGCGTTCGTGGAGAAGGCGCTTGAGATCCTCGGCGCGTTGATGCCCGCCGTTTTCGCGGAAACAAGCAACAACCTAAAGCGCGCCGCATGAGGCCGGTCAAACGCGACGCGCTTTAGTCGCCCGCCGTCGTCGAAGGTGCTGGTGCACGCTGATCGGATGCATCGCCTTCCCGAACAGGCCGGTTCACGGCAAGCACCGACAATTCATGCCGGCGCCCATCTCGCGCGGTCCACATGATCGACTGTCCGGCCGAGAGGCCGATCAGGGCCGTGCCGATCGGCGTAAGGATTGAAACCTTGCCTTCGGAGATGTCCGCATCGCCAGGAAAAACCAGCGTCACCGTTTTCGCATCACCGGTATCGGGCTTGAACGTCACCGTCGAACCCATCTGGACGGCGCCCGCGGAGATCAAACCATCGGAAACGATGCGCGCTCGCTCGAGTTCGGCGAGCAGGTCATCGGAAGCCTGCGGATTTCGTGCGGCCACGGTGCTCGCAAGCGCCGATAAACGCGCATGGTCCGATTTCGAGATGCGGATGGTCGGCTTGCGCCGCGCCTTGATGTTATCTTGCATTTTCGAATACTCGTATTCTCAGTTGAGCGGGCTGCCTCAAGCATGGTTTAACTGGCCAATTCGAGGCAGATCTTGCTCAAAACCGATGCCCCAGAGCCGGTGCTGGCCTGCCTACGTTCGATGTCGATTTTTAGTGGTTGCCCCGCGGCCCGGGGCATATGGCAGCCGAGCCGGGGGTTACGATCCCGCGATGGGGCAAACCCGGAAAAGAAAATCGCGACGGATCTTTTTTGTGGCGTTCATATAACCGTAGTTGGTGCCGAGATCGGGGAAGTCAAGACGACCCTGTAGCAAGGCGCGGCCTTCAGCCCTCTTCGGCAGATGCCCTAAGTTCGGGTAGACTAAGTTTCGTGGACTAAGGCACGGAGTTCGTAATGCGCATCGTCAACATCCACGAGGCCAAGACGCATCTGTCCCGCCTTGTCGACAGGGCAGCCAAGGGCGAGTCCTTCATCATCGCCAAATCCGGAAAGCCGATGGTGAAGGTCATCGCCATTGACGCTCCTGCGGCCGGCGAAACGCGTCGCGTCGGGTTTATGGCCGGGCAGTTTTCCGTTCCGGACGATTTTGATCGCATGGCCGGTGAGGAAATCGAGAAGCTGTTTGGCGGCGACGCGTGAAAGTTCTGCTCTATAGCCATCTTCTGCTCTGGGCGGCGGGCGAGCCCGACAACAGCGCTGCAAGTCTTGCGATTCGCCACTGACGCCACGTTCGCTGCCGATCGCCGGGCTGGGCCGGGGCAGGCTTTACAGTCGATGTGCGATTTTTGCGTCGGGACCCCGCTGCGCACGGCGGTCGTGATCTGGTTCGCCGACCTCATGAAGCAACTCTGATGTTGTTTCCGGTACCATCGTGGTGGTGCCAAGCCGGAACAATTCGACAGCCGGCGAGTTTTCAGGATGAAGGGCGATCTGTTTCGGAGGAAACTGCGATGAAACGCGTCCTTGCCCAAAACGCTGTACGGCTGATGCTGGGCGGCGTAACCGCCGGCTTGTTCACGATCGTCGAGATACCCAACCCGATGGCGCCCCCGGTGGCGCAATCGTTGCTTGTGTCCGAGGCGAGGGCTGCCACCGACGTTTCCATTTCGATCAGCACATTCTACGATGAACTGTCTGCCCACGGTGATTGGGTTTCGTACCGGGGAGCGACCGTTTTCGTCCCGGTTGATGTAGCTGACGACTGGCGTCCGTATACAATTGGGCATTGGGTCTATACCGAGCAGCATGGCTGGCTCTGGGTGTCCGACGAGCCGTTCGGCTGGGCGACCTATCATTACGGCCGCTGGGGCTATGCCGACGACATCGGCTGGTACTGGGTTCCCGGCACTCGTTGGGCGCCGGCATGGGTGAGCTGGCGGCGCGAAAGGGAGCACGTCATCTGGGCTCCGCTGCCGCCGCGCCGCGATCCCGATCTGATTTCAATCGAGGTGACCGTCGACACCACGCCGGATTTTTACTGGGTCGTGGTTCCCACCCGCGAATTCCTGGCTGACGACATTTCCGTCGTCGTTATCCGTGATGAGCCGGAGTTTGTGCGCATTGTCGAGGCGGCCGAGCCGGCCGGTGAGGTGACGATCCAGAACGAGGTTGTGATCAACAAAGTCATTGATGTTGATGTGATCGAGAAGGAGACGAACCAGCAGGTGACCGTCGTCGAGGTCAGCGAGACCGAGACGCCCGAGCAGGCCGGCAAAGTGGAAAACAATACGGTCACGGTCTTTGAAGCTGAAGTGAAAGCCGATCCCGAGGCCAAACCAGCTGAGCTCAAAGACATTGAGGAGGTGAAGCAGGTTCAGGCAGCCCGGAAGTCGAAGCCGACCGAAGGCGCAGCAACGACCGAACAGGCGCCGGCGACCGACGAAGAGGCTACGCCGGAAGAGACCGCCAAGCCTGAGGAGCCGACGAGCGAGGAGCAACCGGCCGCCGAGCAGGAGCAGGCCGAGCCCGAACAGGCGCCGGATGAAGAGGTCAAGCCGGAAGAGACCGCCAAGCCTGAGAAGCCGACGACCGAGGAGAAGCCCGCTGCCGAGCAGGAGCAGGCCAAGCCCGAGAAGCCGAAGGCCGAGGAGCAGCCCGCCGCCGAGCAGGAGCAGGCCGAGCCGAAAAAGAGGGCCAAGCCTGAGAAGCAGAAGGCCGAGGAGCAGCCCGCCGCCGAACAGCAGCAGGCCGAGCCCGAACAGGCGGCCGAGCCCGAGAAGCCGAAGGCCGAGGAGGAGCAGCCCGCCGCCGAGCAGCAGCAGACCGAGCCCGAACAGGCGGCCGAGCCTGAGAAGCCGAAGGCCGAGGAGCAGCCCGCCGCCGAACAGCAGCAGATCGAGCCGGAACAGGCCGAGCCCAAACCACAGCAGCAAGAAAACAAGGCGTGCGATCCGCAGACTGGGGCGAACTGCTAGGTGGGTGGGTACAGACTACAGGCACCGCGATCGTTCCACCGCGGTGCCTGCTGCGAGCCGAGCCTTCATTGGTCGCGGTTTTTGGCAACCCCGCCACCCGCCGTAAGCCATTTTGCATCGAACCAGCGGTCCGCTGGCCCGTCATAGGGCAGACGCGTGATATCCCAATGGCTGACGAAGCGCGCATAGGCGTCCCACACTGGTGGACCGCCGCCGATGAAGACGACGCGGCCGGCAAAGCGCTGGAGTGTGTCCTCGGGATCCATGCTGGAGCGAACGACGACAAGGTCCCGATCAGCGCGAGCAAAATCCGGAACGCTCGCGATCGTCTTGGGACCGGCGAGCAAGACATGTCCTCTGGTGAGGTCGAAAAATCGTGCAACGTCGGCGACGAACTCCGGCGACCGGTTGCCTTCCCAGGGAAGGCCCCCTTTGAGGCCGAGCTGCCCCGCTTGGCCAATGGCACAGACAACTCTAACGACAGTCTTCTTCATGCGTACTCCACCGATAGCCGGTCTGGTCGCATTCGCAACGCTTGCACGTCATGCTGCGCCACGCGCTTTTTGTATCAGACCCAAACAGCCTCGAACGCGCAGCCTTACTCCGCTGCGGCTGGCTGGTCCACCGCCTCGTTGAAGAGGTGGTTTTGAATGTCGTCGGCCGGACTATGGAACTCCTTCTCACAAGTCCATCCCGACACTGAAACAAACGAAACACTTCGAGTTCGGCGCGGAAAAACGCCTGAAACAGCGATGGTTTAAATCCAATGGCACCGCTGCATCCCGCGGCGCCAATCAATGGAGTATTGCGATGTTGAGAATGCGAGCAGCTTACCGCTCATTTCGGAATTACCGGATTCACCGCATGGCGGAACGGACCCTTGCGGCAATGGACGATGGCCTCCTGAAGGACATCGGGATCAGCCGGTCCGAGATTGGCTTGGTGGTCCGCGGCTTGCAGCGTGGCCAAGAAGACAAGACGGGCTGAGTCCATCGCCACCTTCTGGCGGCGTCGGCCGCCAATGCCCCATCTGGCGGCCTCCGCCGCCAATGCCCATGAGACGGGCGATCCGCGTTGCCAGGCCAAGGCGGCAGCGCTCAGGAATAGAGGTAACCCATGCCGCGGATCGTCCTGATCACCTCCGGCTTGGAGGGATCGGCCTCGATTTTCTTGCGCAGGCGCGAAACGCGAATGTCGATGCTGCGATCGAAGGGATCCCATCCGCGGTCATGGGCGAGTTCGAGCAGTTGATCGCGGTTGAGTACGCGTCCGCGATGTTCGCTGAATACTTTCAGAAGCCGGAATTCCATCGGGGTGATCGCTATTTCGACCCCGTCGGCGTTGTATAATTTGTGTGCGTCCGGGTCGAAGCGGCACTTGCCGAACTGGACCTGGTGAGGGCCCGAAGTACTCGCTTTCCCCGCAGCGCGTTCGCTCGCCGATGTTCGGCGCAGCACCGCCTTGACCCGCGCCAGCAGCTCCCGCAGGTCCACGGGCTTGGCGACATAGTCGTCGGCGCCAATCTCCAATCCGACAACGCGGTCGACGATTTCCGCCGATCCGGTCAGCATGATAATGGCGACGTCTGAGTGCTCTCGTAGATATCGCGCCAGGGAGAGGCCATCCTCACCTGGCATTCGGATATCCAATATGACCACATCGACGTGCTGGCTCTCAATAAGTTCACGCAGGGCAGGCCCCGCGTTGGCGGGCGTCACGGCATAGCCATGGTGCTCCAGATATTCCGCTACCGTGTAGCGGATATCCGGTTCGTCATCGCAGACCACTACATGTGCGTGCGTCGTCAAAATCGACCACCGAGCAACCAGCCTAATGGATAAGCTGCCTCTAAAGTGACGTGCAAATCAACGGGTCTGTCAAGCATTGTTGTTGACCAGATTTGAGACAAACGAACGGAGCTCGTTCGGTTTGATCGGTTTCTCAAGGTAGGGCCGTTTCGCGGCGCGCAGGAACATCTGCGCGTCCGGACTGATCGTGTCCCCTGTCAGGAAGGCTAACCTGTCGAGTTCGGCCGGATGGAGCTTGGCAATCTGGTTGAACAATCCCCGTCCGTCCATATCAGGCATTTTCAGATCGCTCAGGATCACCGCGAAAGTGCGGTTCTTGAGGTGCAGCAGCGCTTCTTCGCCGGATTTGGCAATGGTGACGTTGAAACCATCTCGCCTGAGCACCTCAGCAACCAGCTCACCCACTTCCTCTTCGTCGTCCACCACCAGACAGGCAATGCCGGTTGAATTCGGGAGCTCGTCTTCGGCCGTTTCGGTTCCTTCGTCGAGACGGTCCGAAGCAGGCAGCGAAAGTATGAAGATCGAGCCACCCCCCTCGGGGGATTCGACCTCGATGGTTCCGCCATGGGATTGAACGATCCGATGACAGAAGGACAGCCCGATCCCAGTCCCTGCCCCAATCTCCTTGGTCGTGAAGAACGGCTCGAAAATGCGGGGACGTATCTCTTTGGGAATTCCCGGACCCGTGTCGGCAACGCTGACGACTATGTTGCCGGTTGTGGGATGAAGCCGCGTTGAAACCGTGATTGTCCGTCGTGCTTCCCAGCCGTGCAACGCCTGTTCTGCATTGACAAGCAAGTTGATCAGCACCTGGCCAAGCTGATCGGGATCCGCCCAGATCGGCGGAAGACCAGGTTCAAGATGAACTGAAAGCCCGATGTCCGACGATCGAATCGAATAGCTCGCCACTTCGACCGCTTCGGAAATAATGTCATCGATCGCAACGTTTGAGGTTCGCGTCGGCTGCTGTCTGGCCATAGCCAGGAAAGTCTTGACGATCCTGGCGCAGCGTTCGGCTGCCTTGCTTATCTTGTCGGCGCGTTCCACGACCTTGGCGTCGGCAGCGGTCTCCTTCAACAGCGATGACAGGCCAAGCACCACCGAGAGCGGGTTGTTGAGCTCATGCGCCACGCCGGCCAGCAATCCACCGAGCGCCGACATTTTTTCGTTCTGGTGCAGCGTCTCGCGCTGCCGCTCCAATTCCTGCTGCATTTCGATACGGTCGGTGAGATCGTAGGCGTGGGAAACGATCACTTTCTCACCATGGTAATCGATCAGTCGAGACGAAATCGAGCACCAGCAGGTTCCACCGCCCTTGCGTTTGAGCTGGGTTTCGAAATCGTCGACCAATCCCGTCGCGAGCAGCCGCTCAACGTATCGCCTCCGCTCTGAAGGGTCGACATAATAGTCGACGGCGCTGGTGACGTCGCCGAGCAGATCAACGGTGGCGGGGCTGCGGTAAAGCAGCTTCCCGTCATGCGCACGGGTCATCTGGATGTTGACGGGGCAGGCTTCGAGGACTTTACGGACCAGTTCGTCCGCTTCCTTGGCGGCCTCCTCGGCCCGCTTGCGCTCTGTAATGTCGACACGGGTGACCACGAACCCGCCTTCGCGGGTCGGACAGTTCGAGACGAAAAACCAACGCCCGTCCGTATGACGGAATTCCTGTTGCCGGAATTCGCGGCGGTCCCTTGCCCTCTCGGCAAGCCAGTCGTCGATCTTGTCGCGTGGAACCGGAAACTGGTTGCGCTCTGCGGTCACGCGGAGGAAATCGAACCAGTTCACCCCGGGAACGAGCACATCCGCGCTTATCGCGTGCATCTGGCGGTACCTGCTGTTGGCCAGCACCAGGCAATCGTTCCTGTCGTAGAGGGCAAACCCTTCGGCCAGAGATTCGATGGCGTCGATCAGCCGCTCGTTGGCCTTGCGCGTTTCTTGCTGGGCGGTGATCATGTCGGTGATATCAGTCGTGTTCGACACTATCACCTGCCTTCCCTGGAAATCGATCAAGCGAGCGGAAATCGAAGCCCAGAAGGCCTTGTTCTCGGTGTCGTACTGCTGGACCCGAAAATCATCGATCCTGCCCTTTTCGATCAGGGTGCGCTCCAATATCGCGCTATTGTCTGGATCGACATACTGGTCGGTTATCCGAGGACGGTCGGCGTAGAGATCTCTGGTAGCAGGATTGCGGTAGAGCGTTTCTCCCTCGAACGTGGTCATGCGTATCGGCGAAGGGCAGGCATCGAGCACCTTTTGCAGCAGTGTCGTGGCGTCGCGCTCGAAAGCCTCGGCCTTCTTGCGCTCGCTGATGTCGGTGCGCGTTACGACGAAGCCGCCAAGATCGGTAGGATGTATCGATACCGAGTGCCATTTGCCGTCGGAGAGGGGGACCTCGAAATGGGAGTGGAACTCGATCCGGCTTTGGAGCCGCTCGTCGAGCCACTCATCCTCGCGCCCAACCGCATTGCGGTACACGCCGCGCCTGGCGGATTCGCGAAGGAGTTCGTTCCATTCCACGCCCGGTTCGACGAGATCCCGAACCGGGCGGTTCAGCTCGCGGTAAAGGCTGTTGCACATGACCAGGCGGTGGTCTTCGTCGTACAGCGCGAATCCCTCGGAGAGTGATTCAACGGCGTCCGCGAGCATCTCCCGCGCCGCGGCGACTTCGCCGTCACGCTTCTTCTGCTTGGTCACATCGGCGATGCCGGCGAGAACCACTCGCCGGCCCTGGAATTCGACGATCCTGAGATTGCCCGTGGCCCAGAACTCCTGGCCATCGGGTCTTTTGAGGAGCACCTCGCAATTTTCGACGACGCCCTTTTGCATGAGTTCCCGATTGATTTCCCGGTGCTTCTCGGGATCGACAAAGTAATCGCCAAGCCGCACCGTCTCGCGTTGCGCCTTCTTGCTCCATCCAAGCAGCCGTTCGGCAGCATTGCTCTGGTAGATGAGTTCCCCCGAACTTGCGTCGTTCATCCATACCGGCAACGGATGATGCTTGATCAGGAAACCGAACAGATCCTCGCGCTGCTTGCGTTCCGTGATGTCCAATACGCCGATGATGAGCGAGGGGCGCCCGCCGTAGACGCCGCGACGGCAGTTGGTCGAACACCAGACGGCCGATCCGCTTGTGTTTCTAAGCTGGATTTCGTGATCCCGGACGATCTCGCTGTTGCTGGCGAGAGAACTGATTTCATCGAATTCGCCAGAATTCACGAAATGATCCGTCAGGAACTGCGGCTCGTTCGGCGTCCATTTTCGGCCAAGCAGGTTGGACGCATCGAGGCTTTCGTAAAGGATCTGCCCGCTTCCCGCGTCCACCACCCAAACCGGCAGCGGGTGACTGTCCGTGATGCAGCGGAATATCTCAGCGTTCTCCTGGTGCGCGATCTGCGCCCGCTTCATCTCGGTAATGTCGACGCTTACCAGGGCCATGCCGCCATCCGGCCGAGGATGTGCGGTGAGCAACTTCCACCGGCCATCCAATGTCTCAGCTTCAACTGGAGCGTCGTCGATTTGCGTCCATCGCGCCGCGGCGCTTTCAACAAATGCGTTGCCCGGCTCGATGGGGCGGCCGTCGAAACTCTTTAGACGTGAGAGGGCTTCGGCGACTGCGGCAATGGCGTCCGTCGGCTGCATCTCGCCGCGGTCGAGCCACCGGCTTCCAAATATCTGCGGATTGCTGTCGACGAGAACATGGTTGGCGTCAAAAAGGGCATAGCCTGTGTGTGTGGATGGCACCGGATTATCAGGCCGCATGGTCGTTCCCTTTGTTCGCGTGATCCCGCGAGGGCGGATAATAGCCCCTCTTTGTTTCAGCACGCGTTCGGCCGACGCGTGATTTGTTTCAACTGTTTCGGCGCGTGGGAGACATCGCCGGCGCTGACGTGTCGCCTGTCATCCCCGTGGGGCGCGCGCTGAAACAAACGAAACACTCCCACCACACCACAGAAAAACGCCTGAAACGAAGGCGGTGTAGGACAAGAACAGCCGCAGATGCGGCAGATTCAACCGGCGAAGCGCAAATGTCCAGCGCCCAGGATGAACAATCTAGTCTTGGCGAGTGTCGACGCGTCTTGCTCTGAAACCTGAGGGTTCAATATGGATAAGCCAGTTACTTCCCACGATTTCCCCGACCGGCTCCTCGCGAGCCTTATTGACCAAAACCATCCGGCCTATGAAGAGGCTCGCGGGCTCTACAACGCCATGATCGACAAGCGGCCGCGCTGGATCATCCCCTGCGCCGAGGTCGCCGATGTCGTCGCGGCAGTCAATCATGCCCGGGAGAAGCAGTTGCTTCTTGCCATTCGCGGCGGCGGCCACAGCGGTCCGGGCTTCGGCAGTTGCGACGGCGGAATGGTCATCGACATGTCGTCGATGAATCGGGTCGATATTGATCTCGGGACCAGCACGGTCCGCGTCGAGGCCGGCTGCACCCAAGGCGATGTCGACCGCGCCACCAGCGCTCATGGGCTGGCGGTGCCGGCTGGCCTCGTCTCGTCCACAG
The DNA here is from genome assembly GCF_055811775.1 of Mesorhizobium sp. WSM4844. NCBI lineage: Bacteria > Pseudomonadati > Pseudomonadota > Alphaproteobacteria > Hyphomicrobiales > Phyllobacteriaceae > Mesorhizobium > Mesorhizobium sp. WSM4844. The sequence goes on from NZ_JBVVQB010000001.1 coordinate 148,589, forward strand.
GCATCGCCGGACTGACGCTGGGTGGCGGCACTGGCCATCTAACGCGCAAACACGGCCTCACCATCGACAATCTGCTTGCGGCCGAGGTCGTGCTGGCCGACGGCAGCGTCGTGACGGCAAGCGAGGACGAACACCCGGAGCTGTTCTGGGCGCTGCGCGGCGGCGGTGGCAACTTCGGCGTCGTGACGCGTTTCACATTTCAGGCGCATCCGGCGAAGGATGTCTATGCCGGGCCGATCTTCTTCGACATCGAGCATACCGCAGAGATCATGCGCTGGTACCGCGGCTTCCTGCCCGGAGCGCCGCGAGAGCTCGGGATATTCTTCGGCATCAAGACGGTGCCCTCCTGCGACCCTTTCCCGCGCGAGATCTGGGGAAGGCGCGTCTGCGCGCTGATCAGCTGCTACAACGGCGCGGAGGAGGACGGCATCCGGGCGATGCAGCCCGTGCGCGACGCGCTTCCCGGGCCACTGATGGACGGTATGATGCAAATGCTCTTCGTTGATCTGCAGGCGCTGTTTGATCCGCTGCTGCCGAAGGGCTTGCAGTGGTATTGGAAGGGCGATTATGTCGACGAGCTGTCCGATGCGGCCATCGCAGCCCATGCCGAGCACGGCTCGAAGACGCCGAGCGAACTGTCGCTGATGCATCTCTACCCCATCGACGGAGCGGCCCAGGAAGTGCCTCCGGACGCTACCGCCTGGGGAGCGCGGCGAGCGCGTTGGTCCATGGTTATCGCCGGCATCGACCCCGACCCGACGAAGGCGCCCGCGCTGAGGCGCTGGGCAAGCGAGTATTGGGCCGCGGTGCACAAGCACAACCCGCATGGTGGCGCCTATATCAACTTCATGATGGATGATGAAGGCGAGGCGCGTGTACGCGCCGCCTACGGCGCCAACTATGAGCGGCTCGTCGCGGCCAAGCGCCAATACGATCCGGCGAACCTCTTCCGCGTCAACCACAACATCCGGCCGTAAGCCGAGGCTGAGCCTGTCCGTCCTTGGGTCGAGCCGAGGCGGACAGGCCTGTGGCATGCGCAAGCCGGTGTCGCGCCATCGAGGACGACCATCCACAAAATGCGTCCCGCCCCGTCGCGCGTGCCTCTGAAACAAACGAAACACTCCCACCGCGATGCAGAAAAACGCCTGAAACGAAAGCGGTGTATGACAGTAAGATCCGAAGACGTGGAAGAATAAACCGACGAAACGAAAATATCCAGAGCCTAAGACCGAACATCTAGGCTTAGCGAGGGTCGACATTTTTTGCTCCGAAACCTGAGGTTCAAAATGCATAGGCCAGTTGCTTCATACGATTTCCCCGACCGGCTCCGCGCGAGCCTTGTTGGCCAAAACTACCCGGCCCATGAAGCGGCTCGCCGGCTCTTGCAACGCCATGATAGACAAGGGGCAGACGTCAACCCCGCTACGCGACGGCTGATCGGGAACAGCCGCCATTCGTACGGCCGCGCTGACACTGCCGATTGGTGATGATCTCGGCTGCCATTGGGCAGCCCACCGAACAGCGCACGAACGCAACAAGCGACCGTGCGCTGAACAACCTGCCGCCGCACATCCAGGAGGATAGCGGTTGGTCGGTTTGGCATGAAAAGACGGCCTCATCGATGCGGTGCGGGGCACGGCGCGTCGAGGCCAAACGCTAACCCTCAAAATGGAGAATTGAAATGCTCAAGATCGTTCTTGCCACTGCCACCTTGCTGTTTGCCTCCGGCATGGCTTTTGCCGGCAGCGACCACTATGGCTCCGACTACAGCCATGGCTCCTTCTATCCGAAGACCGGTGACCATTCGATGGCGTCCGACAACGGCTACGCGCTCGACCCGAGCGGCACAGCGAGTGTCGACACGACCGACAGCGCACCGACCTCGGCAGGAAAATCGATCTTCGATAAGCCCGCACCGGGTTACGGACAGGGGATGTGGGGCAGCCGATAACAGCGTTCGGCCACACGGTCGGGGTTCGACTTCCAGGCGGCGGGCTCGCCCGCCGCTTGGAATCACCTCACGCCCAGCGCAGGGAAGATCCTTTTCGATCTCGCACCGTGGGCTGGAGCGGGTTTGGTTGCGCAGCCCGATCGGGTGCGTTTCAGGAGAACTCTCCTCGGCCCAAGCTTTGAGAGCTGCATCATCATTTAATCTGAAGCCGCGCCCAGTCGTGAGTAAGCGCCGCCGCGCGCCACCAGTTCATCATGCGGACCTTGTTCGACAATGCCTGTATCGGCGACCACCACGATGCGATCGGCATTGCGGATCGTCGCCAGCCGGTGCGCGATCACCAGCGTCGTTCGGCCCTGCGCAAGCTCTGCCAGCGACTGCTGGATCTCCCGCTCGGTCTGCGTGTCGAGTGCCGAAGTCGCCTCGTCCAGGATGAGGATCGTCGGGTTCTTCAGGAACATACGCGCGATTGCCAGGCGCTGCTTCTGACCGCCCGAAAGCTTTACGCCGCGCTCGCCAATGATCGTATCGAGGCCCTCCGGCAGCGAGGCGATGAGTTCGTCGAGGCGCGCACGGCGCGCGGCCTCGACGATCTCGCTCTCGACCGCGTCCAGCCGCCCATAGGCGATGTTCTCGCGGATCGTGCCGCCGAACAGGAACACGTCCTGCTGCACGATACCGATCTGGCCGCGTAACGAGGCCAGCGTCATATCGCGGATATCCAGACCGTCGATGGTGATGGCGCCGCTGTCGACCTCGTAAAAACGCGGCAGCAGCGAGCACAGGGTCGTCTTGCCGGCGCCGGATGGCCCGACGAAGGCGATGGTCTGTCCTGCTGCGATGTCGAGATCGATGTTCTTCAAGACCGGCCGTTCGCCGCTATAGCCGAAAGTGACATCCCGGTAGCTGATGTCACCCCGGAGCGTCGGTGGGTCAAATGCACCGGGCCGATCCGCGATGTCCGGCTCAGTGTCGAGGAGGGCCGCATAGCGGCGAAATCCGGCGATGCCTTTCGGATAGGTCTCGATCACCGAATTGATCTTGTCGATCGGCCGGAAGAACACATTGACCAGGAGCAGGAAGCCAACGAAGCCGCCACTGGAGAGTTCGCCGCGCAGCACGAGGTAGCTTCCGGCGATCATCACCACCAGTTGGATCAACCGCATGCTCATGTAGCTCAGCGACGTGCTTGCGGCCATGATGCGATAGGCATCGAGCTTGGTTTTGCGGTAGCTGGCGTTGTCGCGCGCGAACAGGTTGCGCTCGTGGTCTTCGTTGGCGAAAGCCTGCACCACCCGCATGCCGCCGACATTCTCCTCGATGCGAACGTTGAAATCGCCGACCCGCCCGTAAAGCGCCTGCCAGTTGCGCGTCATGCGCGCGCCATAGCGGCTTGTCACCCAGGCGACCAGCGGCACAATTGCCGCCGTAATCAGCGCAAGCTGCGGGTTGACCAGGAACATCAGCGCGAAGGCGCCGATGAACGTCATGATCGCGATGAACAGGTCTTCCGGGCCATGATGGGCAACCTCGCCAATTTCCTCCAGGTCCTTGGTGACCCGGGCGATGAGGTGACCGGTCTTGTGATTGTCATAGAAGCGGAACGAGAGCTTCTGCAGGTGATCGAAGCTCTTCCGGCGCATCTCGGTCTCGATGTTGATACCGAGCATATGGCCCCAATAGACCACGACCGCCATCAGTCCGGTGTTCACGACGTAGATGGCAAGCAGGCCGGCCGACGCAGCAAGGATCAGCAGCCACTGCTGAGTCGGCAACAGCTCGTCGACAAACAGCTTGACGGCCATCGGAAACCCGAGTTCCAGCAGGCCAGACAGAACCGCGCAGCAGAAATCCAGGATGAACAGACCTCTCCAGGGGCGGTAGTAGGCGAAAAATCTGCGCAGCATGGGGACGCTTTTTCTGTTCGAAGGTCTGGCCTGCCAGGAAGCATGGCTATGCGAGGGCTGTCGTTAAAGGCATTTCTTGCGGCGACTGCTCAGCGCCGCCGAACTTGTCCGAACGGATAGCTTACGATAAGTGGAGTGTAAACATCATATTATGAGGTCTCCATGCTGACTGCGATCACGCGCTGCGAAACGCCGAATGCGGGCAAATATCTCCAGCAGCTTTGCAAGCATTTCGCGCACAAGGTCGAGGTCGCCTATGGCGATGGGCATGGGCAGTGCCGGTTCTCCTGCGGCACGGCTACCATGAATGCCGGTCTTGAACGGCTGGACATAGTGGTGGAAGCGGCCGACACCAAGGCGTTGACCGAGACCAAGCAGGTCATTGAGTCGCATCTCGTCCGGTTCGCCTTCCGCGAAAATCTCCAGCCGCTGGCCTGGCGCGATTGAAGCGTCGTTTGCGACACGGAGCATGCTCATGAGATGGCTCAAGTCGGTCCTGGCCTTGCCGGCATTGGCGCTTTTCCTCGTTCAGGCGTTCGCAACCGAGATCGAGACCGCGAAGGGCCCGGTAACGGTCGGCAAGACGCCGCAAACGCTCGCGGTGTTCGACATTGCGGCGGTCGATACGTTGAACAGCCTGGGCGTGAAGATCGCCGGCTTGCCCGATAAGCTCTATGTGCCCGAACTCGCCGGGTTGAAGGACGACGCGGAAATCGTCGGCACCATCTTCGAGCCCGATCTGGAGGCGCTGAGCGCGCTGGCGCCGGACCTCGTCATTGTCGGCGGGCGCTCCTCGCCGCAACTGGCGGCGACCAGCCGGATTGCGCAGAGCATCGATATGACGATGAATGGCGATGATCTGTTCGCGCAGGCGAAGCAGCGCCTGACGGCCTACGGCGCTCTCGTCGGCAAGCCGGCCGAGGCGGCGGCGCTTGCTTCGGAACTCGATGAGGCGCTTTCGTCGACACGTGCCGCCGTCAAGGGCAAGGGCACGGCACTGATCCTGATGACCAGCGGCCCGAAGGTGACCGCCTATGGCAAGGAGTCCCGCTTCGGTTGGCTGCATTCGGCGCTCCAGCTCACGCCGGCGGTCGAGGGTGTCGAGGCCGCGACCCACGGCGAAGCGATCTCCTTCGAGTTCCTCCGCGAGGCCAATCCGGACTGGCTTATCGTGCTCGATCGCGCCGCGGCGATCGGCTCGGGGGAGCAGAACGCCAAAGCGACGCTGGACAATGAACTGGTGGCCGAAACCACAGCCTGGAAGAAAGGGCAGGTGGTCTACATGCCGGCAGCCGATTTCTACATCGCCGCAGGCGGCGTCCAGTCGACGAAGCGCGTGCTTGAGATCATTCGAGACGCTTTCTCGCGGACCCAATGACCGCCGGATCGCTTGGCTCTCAAGGCTTCGCCTATCAGGCAATCGGCGCCGCAACCCTGCTGGCGCTGTTTGTGGCCAGCCTGTTCGTCGGCGTCGGAGAGCTTGCCATAGGCAGTCTGGCCTCCGATCCGGAAGCCTTGCGGCTGATCATGATCAGCCGCTTGCCGAGGACGTTGGCGGCACTTCTGGCCGGCAGCGCCCTGGCCATCGCAGGGCTTGTTATGCAGACGCTTGCCCGCAACCGTTTCGTCGAGCCTTCGACGGCTGGAACCGCGCAATCCGCGGCACTCGGCATACTGGTGGTGACGCTGGTTTGGCCCGATGCATCGCTTGGCTGGAAGGCAGCCGGCGCGGCGGTGACCGCTCTCGCCGGGACATCCGTTTTCCTTATGCTCGCGCATAGGTTGCCGCCGACACAACCTTTTCTCGTTCCGCTGTTCGGATTGGTCTATGGCGGCGTCATTGGCGCTGCCGCGATCTTTGCTGCTTGGCACCTGGACCTTCTGCAGTATCTCGAAGTGTGGATGACGGGGGAGTTTTCCGGCATCCTGCGCGGGCGCTATGAACTGTTGTGGGTTGCGGGCGCACTGGTCGTATTGGCCTGGTGGACGGCCGACCGCCTGACGATGCTTTCGCTGGGCAGGGACGTCAGCATAGGGCTCGGCCTGAATTATGCCGCTATGCTTCGGCTCGGCCTTGTCATCGTCTCGGCCATCACCGCGCTGACCGTGGTCGTCGTCGGTACGATCCCGTTCGTCGGCCTTGTCGCGCCCAACATCGTATCGCGCTTCGCCGGCGAAAACCTGCGCCACACCTTGCCGTGGGTCGCCGGCGGTGGCGCGGCGCTGGTGCTTGCCTGCGATATCATGGGCAGGCTCATCCGTTTCCCCTACGAGGTTCCGGTCGGCACGATCCTCGGCGTCGTCGGGGCGGTGCTGTTCCTCGTCCTGCTGCTTGGCCGAAACAGCAATGACTGAAGTTTTGATGCAACGCGGCCTGGTGCGGCACGAGGGCCGCCTCGCGATGATGGCGGCGGTCGCAGTGCTGGTCGGGGTGGCGTTCATGACGATCGGCCTGCGCGGCAATCTCGCCTTCGTGGTCGAACTGCGCGCAGCGCGGCTGGCTGCGATGGTTCTGGTCGGCGTGGCGGTGGCGGTTTCGACGGTGGTGTTCCAGACCGTTTGCGCTAACCGCATCATCACGCCATCGATCATGGGCCTGGATGCGCTCTACGTCTTCTGCCAGACGGCGCTGGTTTTTGCGCTGAGTGGTTTCGGCGTTGCCGGCATCGATCCGCGCCTGCACTTCCTCGGGAATTTCACGGCAATGACCAGCCTCGCACTGGCGCTGTTCCTGCCGATGCTTCGCCAGCGGTTCGACCTGACGCTGATGCTGCTGACTGGCGTCGTGCTGGGCGTGCTGTTCCGATCGCTGACGACGTTGCTGGCGCGGCTGCTGGATCCGAACGATTTCGCCGTACTGCAGGGTACGGTCTTCGCTAGCTTCAACGCGGTGGAACCCGATCTCCTGCTGTTGGCCGGCGCGATCACCGTGGCGGGTGTCGCCATCGCCTGGCGGGCGCGACATGTTCTCGATGTGCTCGCGCTGGGCACCGACACAGCCATTGGGCTCGGCTTGGCGTGGCGCGGCACGGCTGCCGGGCTGCTGGTTGTTGTCGCCGCGCTGGTGTCGGCGTCGACGGCGCTGGTTGGACCGATGGCGTTTCTGGGGCTGCTGGTGGTTTCGCTCACTGAGCGCATCGTCGGCACCAACCGGCACGCCATCCTTCTGCCGGCAGCCGCGCTCACGGCGATAATCGTGCTCGTCGGCGGCCAGACAATCCTCCAGCATGCTCTGGGCGGGGAAGGCAGCCTCGGCATCGTCGTGGAGTTTGTCGGCGGCATCGTGTTCCTCGCCATACTGTTTGCCGGGGGCCGGCAATGATCGAGATTGCAGGCGTCTCCCTGGCTCTTGGCGGCAGCCGCATTCTGGATAATGTCAGCCTGACCGTGCCGAAGGGCGGCGTCACGGCGCTTGTCGGACCGAATGGCGCTGGCAAGTCCAGCCTGTTGTCGTTGATCGCCCGCCTGCGGCCCCTGCAAAGCGGCCGCATCACCATCGACGGGCTGCCGGTCGATACGACGCCGAGCCGGCAGTTGGCCACGATCATGGCCATCCTGCGACAGGATCCCGGCGTCGCAAGCCGCCTGCGTGTCGCCGAACTGGTGGGGTTCGGTCGTTTCCCGCACAATCGCGGGCGGCTGACCGCGAAAGACCGCGAAATCATCGCGGCGTCCCTCGAACAGTTCGATCTCAGCGACCTGGCGCTGCGCTTCATCGACACCTTGTCAGGCGGGCAACGGCAGCGCGCCCTCGTCGCCATGACCTTCTGCCAGGGGACGGATTACATCCTTCTCGACGAGCCACTGAACAACCTCGACATGTTTCATGCAAGAAACCTGATGCGGACGCTGAGACGCATCGCCGACGAGCACGGCAAGACGGTGCTCATCGTGCTGCACGACATCAATCATGCAGCCTCGTACGCCGACCGCATCGTCGCGATGAAGGACGGCGCCGTCATCGCATCGGGCGAAACCGGCGACATCATCCGGCCCGATATACTGGAGAGCATTTTTGGCTTCGCGATGCGGGTCGAAAACATCGCCGGTCGGCTGACCGTCCTGCACCACGCCTGAGAATCTGCACCACGCTGAGAATGCTTCCGCGACTGCAGCGCTCGAAGAGCGCAGCAGTTACAACGGCTTGCATAACTGGATTTTTATTATCAAGTTTATTGCCGCAGCGCAACCGATGGGTTATGGCAGTCCCAACAGGCGCGGTTCGCGCCAGCCGGGGCTACCGTATTCGAGGGGATTTAGCCGATGTCATCAGATCTGTTGCGAGCGCTGACCGTCAGCACCGCGATGTCTATTTTCTTGTGTCCCGAAGCGCTGGCGCAGTCTGCCCCCGCCCCGGAAGCGGAAGCCGGGACGACCATGTCCGAAGAAAATGAAGAAGCCCAGGCTCCGGCCGGGGGCACGCAACTCGACACCATTCTCGTCGTCGACGTGGGGGCGGGCGCCAACGCGACGGCCGGCGCCAACCTGATCACCATCGACCAGCAGGAGATCGACCGCAAGAAACCGCAGGATTTGAGGGAGGTGTTCTCCGGTGAGCCGCAGATCGCCGTCGGCGGCGCGATCCCCAGCACGCAGAAGATCTACGTCAACGGCGTCGATGAGAACAATCTGGCCGTGACCGTCGACGGGTCGCGACAGAACAACAAGGTGTTCCACCACAACGGCACCTATCTGCTCGACCCGGCACTTCTAAAGGCCGCGTCGGTGCAGGCAGGCGTCGCGCCGGCCGACGCCGGTCCGGGCGCGCTCGCGGGCTCGCTTGGATTCGAGACCAAGGATGCGGTCGATCTGCTCGAACCCGGCCGCAATTTTGGCGGTTTCGTCACCGGCATATGGGACACCAACAGCGAGACGTTCACCACCGGGGTGAGCGGCTTCGGCCAGCAGGACGGCTTCGAGTATCTCGGCTACATCAATTACGGCCGTGGCGGCAATTTTACCGCCGGCAACGGCCAGGAGATGCCGGGGACCGGAACCGATCTGATCAGCGGGTTGGCCAAGATCGCCTATGAGAGCGTCGAGGGCCATCGTTTCGAGCTCAGCCACGAGCAGGTCCGCGACGATGCGCTGCGCCCCTATCGCGCCAACGTCTATATCGACCGAGGCGCCGAGCCTGAACTCCGGAACTATGATCTGCGACGCCAGAACACGGTCTTTACCTATACGGATACGTCGCCGGAAGGCTGGTGGGACCCCAAGATCGTACTCGCTTACAGCCGCACCCAGATCGGGACACTGGAAACGGACCGCACCGACGCCAATATCGTGTCGCCGACCGACGGCGCGACCAGCAGCTTCAACGGCAAGGTGGAGAACCGCTTCGCGCTCGACATCGGCAGCGTCACTGCCGGCTTCGATTTCTACAACGACAGGGCGGAGCTGGATTATCTCAACTCGACCGAGCCGTTCTTCACGGACGAGCGCGCCACCAATATCGGCGCCTATGCCCAGGCGCGCCTGGAGCCTTTCGACCGCACCAGGATTTCCTTCGGCGGGCGCGCCGATCACCAATGGTTCACCGGCGTAGACGACTCGGACTGGAACAACGCCGGTATCAGCGGCAACATTTCGGGCGAGTATGACCTTGTGCCGGAGTTCCTGACCGTAAAGGCCGGCACCTCGCATGTCTGGGGTGGCGTTCCGCTGGCGGAAAACTATCTGCAGAACCCGCTGTGGACCTATGGCGACGGCCCGGAGCCGGTGACCTCAAACAACTATACGGCCGGTCTGGAGGCGCGCTACAACGGTTTCACCTTCGAGGCGAACGTGTTTCGCACCGACATCAACGACGCGCGCCTGCCGGTGTTCGGACGTGGCGCGCCAGTACCTGCCTTCACATCGATCCGAACGCTCGATCTCGTTTCCAAGGGCTGGGAGATCGGCGGCCGCTATGATTGGGACGCCGGCTTTGTCAGTGTGAAATATGCCGATATCAATGCCGACGTCGACGGCAAACCGGCCGATACGGAGATCGGCCGCTATTTGACGACACCTCTCGGCCAGATCGTGATGATCGGCGCTGGCTACACATTCGACGATTGGGGCGTCAAAGTCGGTGGCGACATCGAGATCGCCTTGAAGACCGACAGGACGCTGGTGCGGCATCCAACCGATCCGACAAGCGAGAAGAAGGAACTGCCGGGCTATGAGGTGGTGAATGCCTATGTCGAGTGGACGCCGCCTTCGAAGCCGAACTTCACGCTGCGCGCCGACGCCCTCAACATTTTTGACGAAGCCTACACCGACCGCGCGGCCTACGGGCAGGATTTCGTCGGGGTGGCGCCGCACTACGATCCTGGCCGCTCGTTCCGGCTGAGCGCCACCGCGCGCTTCTGACGGCTGGTCCATCAAGATCGCGGCCTCGAAAGCCGACCGGCGCGCCGGCAACGCGAGCGGACGTACTCAACGGCTGTGAGGCTGATAGCGCCGAACATGGCTACCGTGTTCGGTTTACTGCCTTGAGGGATTTCCGGCGGGCCACGAACTCGCGAGCCAAGGGCAGGAAGAATGCCTTGCTGAATCGCCCGATCGGCGGATCGGGTTCAAGATAGAACGATTGGCCGACGATGTCGGTGTTGTACTCGTCGAAAATGATCCACAGTCGCAGCGCGGCATCAAGGCCGCCCCGTCGCTTCTCGATATCAGGCACCTCCACAGCAAAGCGGCCCGGTTCGGGTTGTTTGGTGGTGATCGGGAAAAACAGGATCAGATCGCCACCGGCGCGGACGAGGCGGACACCAACGACAACCGGACGACTTTTGCGACCCTCTGTTTCACCGCTCACGGCTTCCCGCGCCCAAAGATAGGGATAGCGGATAACGCTGGCTGTCTGGATGTCTTCGAAGCTCAACGCTGAACTGTCTCATCTGAATCTGCGTAGGCTTCGATGGCGTCCTCGAATTCCCCCAGCAGGCTATCGGGCATGGTGTCGATTGTGCCGACAGCGCGCTTGTCCGCGCTGTCGCGCAGGCGTCGATAGTCTTCGATGTTGAGAAGCACCAGGCGCGGCTTGTTGCGCTGCGTTATGGTGACGGGATGGCGCATGGCCTCAGCGATGATATCGCCGGATTTGCGTGACAGGTCGCTGGTCGAGTACGTGCCACTGGATTTCGGCATCACCCGTCTCCTGCATTTGCTGACATTGCTGTATAATACAGCACTGCGGTAGAATCTCAAGGAGCTGAATGTCCCCCGCCTTGCAGCAATACCGGGTTTGAGCGATGGAGCTTCGGGCGATACCGCCTTGCGCCTGTCATGTCATTGTTCGCGGTCGCTTACGCTACGCCGGCGCGAACCGGTGCTTCGCGGTCCGCCCGCAGCAGGCGCATGTTGCGGGCGTCGTTGGCGAGGATGTTGAAGCAGTCGCCGCCGAACCATTCCAGCGAGGCATCCACCTCCTCGCGCTCGAACAACTCGTCGAGGAATTGCAAATAATCCACCGCGCCGTCGAAAAGCGCGGTCATGCCCGTCCGCTTTCCGGACGCGGCATAGACGTTTGCCGGCTCGAAGACGGCGAGGTCGGCACGCGAGCGGACATTCTTCAGATGATAGTGCCGGATATGCGGCAACAAGGCGCGATGCGCGGCGACCGGATCGGCGCCGCCTTCCCAGACGTGCAAGGTGTCGAAATTGATGCCCAGCGCCGGATGGTCGACCTCCTCGAGCAGGCGCTGCGTCGACGACAGTGTATCGGCAAGCGTTCCCGGATGTGTCTCCACCAGGATCTCGCAGCCCTGGTCCTGCGCCATCATGCAGGCGTCCTTGAGCCGCGCCGACAGTCGCCAGCGCGCTTCGGGCGAGGTGTCCCGGCTTGCCGACTTGCCGGCGAACGTGCGCACCTTGCGGGCGCCCCAGCGGCCGGCCAGACGGCAGAGGTTCGACGTGGCGTGACGCAGCGACGCCAGATCCTCATCGAGAGGCAGATAGTCGCTGAGCATCGGCACCGAAAGGCCGAATGCCGCCATCCAGTCGGCGTTGCGGTCGGTCAAATGCTGCATGTTGCGCGCGTGTGCGCCCCAGAGCTCGATGCCCTGGAAGTCGTTCGCCTCTGCCCATCGCGCGATGTCCTCCAGCGACAGCAGATGATGGCGGAAGGTGATCGTGCAGAGCGACAGCCTCATGCGACGGCGTCCTCGACATCGTGGCGCGGCGCGTGCAGGAGGCCGCGCGTGTCGCACCACACCCGATAGGTTTGGGCAAGGCGGCGCTTCAGCGAGCGCTCCATCGCGTCCAGCATATCGAGTTTCTCGAACACCCGCGACGCGAGGGCTTCGTCGCCTGTCTGGCTGAGTTTCATGATGGCGTAGTGAAGCGTCTTGAATTCCTGGATCAGGGATTCGATGTCGTCGCAGATCGGGTCGAACTCGGCGTTGGAAAGCTGCAGCGATCGCCAGAAAAAGGCGAAGCCGTGCTCCAGCGCGTATTTGCGGATCGAGATGACCGGCAGCTCGCGCAGCGCCATCGACAAATCGGGCAGTTTCACGCCGTCGCGGCCTTCCAGATGCGCCCGAACGACTTCGCGCGTTGCGCGCGTCAGCAGATTGTCGTCTTCATGGAAACAGGCAAGGAAATAGTCGCGCAGGTCGACGGCGGACGGTTTCCTGATGTCGGCAGCGTCGAAAATGAAGCCGCCGGCAACGGTCGGCTGCATGATCGCATTGATGACTTTCTGCTTCTCGATCCTGCCTTCCCAGCGGAAATCCGGATCGAGGACCATCCACACCGCCGGATCCTCGGTGTGTTCCAACATCAGATAGTGCGGGAACGGGTTCTGGTTGAACTTGTTCTCGCGCTCCGGCAGGTGGAAGAGATCGAGCATGACCATCAGGTACTCGCTCTGCTTCTTGCACTCCAGAAGCTCCAGCATCGTCGCCAGGTTCTCTACCTTGGCGGAGTCCGGCCGATACCATTGGCGGACCTTGGCGCCGTACAGGCGCTCGAACCAATCGCGGAAGAAGTCGTGGTTGATTTCAGGCGCGTGATACGCCAGCCGCCAGCTTTTATCGACGGCGAAACCCGCATCCCAGACGCCGAAGAAGAAAGGTCGATGATCGAGCTGCCTTTGCTTCACCGCGTGGCAGACATTGCTGACGAAGCAATGGACCTTGATGTCGACGAAGTCCTCGCCATGCACGCCGATCCGCTCAGCCGCTTCTTGTTCCGCGCGAGCGAGAACAAGTTCATTAGCCGGCTTAATCAGTGTTCCATTCTGTTCCGAGGCGTTGACGAACAGCCGCGCCAGGTCGCCCACCGTGTCCAGATCCTGACGGCTGACCACCTCCTCGGGAAGCGCGACACCGTGGTCGAGTTCAAGCGCCAGCATGAGTTCGAGAATGAGCACGGAATCGAGATACAGATCCTCGTTCAGCCTGGCTTGCGGTGCGAAGCTATCCATGTGCTGGTTGTCGAGCTTGTCGCACAGGATCGTCCCGATCGCGTCGACTATTTGATCGTAGGTCATCAGGCTGCCTCCGTCCGTACCGGCGCGAATTCGCCCGTGCTATAGCGCGCAGCCACGTCACGCCGGCTGATCTTGCCGTTCGCTTGGCGCGGGATCCGCTCCACCTGAACGATCTCGGTCGGCATCTGGTGTGCTGCAAGCCGCTCGGCGCACCATTGCCGAAGCTGCGCCCGGTCGACCGCATGTTCGGCGCTGAACAGAAGCGCGACGCGCTCGCCCGCGAATGCATCCTGCTTGCGGAACACGACCGCGTCGCCAATGCCGGCGAACGTCATGACCACGTCCTCGACTTCCTTCGGATAGACGTTGAGGCCCGAGACGTTGATCAGGTCGTCGAGACGCGACAGGAAGACCAGCATGCCGTCGTCGCGGCGGTAGCCCAGGTCGCGCGTCTCGACGACCACGCCTTTGCGCTCGACGGCAATTTCCTTCGGCTCAATGGCCGTGCCGGCGTCGCGCAACGCGAAGCGCGGCAGCACACGGCCGATTTCATTAGCCGCCTGCACATCAGGGTTGATCGCTATGCAGCCGGCTTCCGAGCAGCCGTACTGCTGGAACATGTATTTCGATTTGGCTCTGATCTGCCCGAACCAGGGGTCGGGCAAGAGGGTACCGGATGTCATCGTAGCGTGGATCTGCTCGCCGGCCGGCAAGAGCCTGGCGAGCGTGTGAAGGATGGCCGGCGACGAGATCAGGTAGGGTCGCTCCGTTTCGCGCAGCTTGCGCAGCAGGAATTTTGGGTTCCCTGTGTCCAGTATGGCGGGCGACTGGCCGCGCTTCAGCGCCACCATTACGCCGCAGATCAAGCCATAGGAATGAGTGGTTGGGCCGGCGATCAACGGCGTCATGTCCTGTGGCTCGACAAACGCCGAGGTGTAGCTGTCGATCTCGTCGTCTATGTCGCTCCAGGCGCGCGCGATGCATTTCGGCTCGCCGGTCGTGCCGGAACTCATCTGCAGCAGCTGTCCAGCTTCGCTGGCGCGCTCCTCGCAGATCGGCTCGCCATCCAGCCGGTTGTAGAAAAGCCAGTTGCACTTCGCCGTCTCCGCCTGCCGGCGCGCCGCGGCATATGGCGTCGAGGGATGCAGCGGCAGCACGCTGGCGCCGGCCGCGCGCGCGGCAAAGAAGAACGCCAGCCAATCCTGCGCCTCGGAGAAACAGACCGCAAAACGGTCGCCTGCGCGCTTGTCGAGTTGCACCGCAGCCGCAATGCGGTGCGCCGCTTCGCGGAAATAGGGCTGATCAAAGACCGTGTCGTTGATTGCGATCATGTTTTCTGTCTCCTTACGCGACTGCAAGGCTGTTTGGGATTTCGTGAGCGCATTCGGTGCCCGGTGGCGCGAGCTTGCGTCGAAGCAGCGATTCCGTGCGGATGCGTGGCTGGAACAGGCCAAGCGCGGCCTGCCGGTGTGTCAGTCCGAACTGCCGGCAATGGTCCTGCAACCGCCTGCCGACGTCTGACCAGAAGCTGTCTTCGTCGAGACCGTAACAATGCCGCAGCAGATGCGAGATCTCGGCGAGGTTGTAGACGAACAAGGCGTCCAGGCAGAGCTCGCCGAGCAAATCGGCGCTCTCCATCCAGTAGTACTGGTTCGGCGCGGCGTCACGATAGGCGGGGTTCAAGGCGAGGAAGTCGGGAACAGTGGAGGGATCGCGCAGGAAGCCCGGCACATATTCGACGCTGTCGTGGAAGTCGCGCATCGCCAGTCTCACGGGCCAGCCATCGCGATGGATCAGGATCAAGTTCTGGCCATGCGCTTCCGTGGCGATGCCATGGCCGACGAGCAGGTGAAACACCGGCATCACCACCGTAGCCACAAGCTTGTCGAGCCAGGCGTCCAGCCCGTACTGCTCGACCCAGTCCGCGACGAACGGCTGGCCGTCACTCTCCAAGGCCATCAGCGCGTTGAGCGGCACCGCGGTTTCGCCGGGCTGGAGGCTGCTCGTAACGTCCTCCCGCCAGATCGCGGCGATCTGTCCTGCCAGCGGTCCTTCCCGATCTGCGATCGTGCCGGCATATTCGGCGAGGATCGTGAGCGGATAGCGCGCCTCGAACAGCGTATCGCTGGCGACAATGTCCTTGAGCCAGCGGCTGATCGACGGCGCGCTGCACACCGAATGCGGCTCGATGATGCGCCTGGCCGACGAGTTGACGAGATTCATCGGCAGTTTGAGATTGGCGCGTCGCGGGTGATCGCGATTGAACAGCGTCCGCACGGATTGGCTGGCGCTATAGCGATCGCCGGCATGGCCGAGGAAACCGGCGGAGCCCTCCGCCAGCCAGCGCGACAGCTCCGAGCCCTGTAACGCTTTCCATTGCCAGGGATGCAGCGGCATCAGGCCGAACCGCCTTGCATTGTCGCCGAGCCGGGCACGGCGCTCGTCCAGCAGCGCGTAGGTTTCGGTGCCGAGTTCGTGCATCCAGAAAGCCTGCTCGTCCGTGGGAAACGCCGAGTGCAGACGTTCGGGCGCGACCGCCAGCCAGGCCAGTTGGAAGGCGTTGCCTGCTTCCGGGCCGTACGCCGCGTGGTCGGCGTAGTCGAAGCCGGTGCGCGCCTTGAAACACGGATGATAGGGATGACCCTCATCGATCGCGCTGTCGAGTTGCGCAAATGGCAGATCGCGGCGCGGTCTGGGCCGGAGATTGAGCTGGTTCCAGGCGCTGAAATCGAGCGTCCGATCCAGTTCGGACGTGAGTTGCGCGCGCCGTTCGGGGCAGGTGTCTATGCTCGCAAGCAGATCGCCGAGCGTCGCCGGGCGCCATTGGTCGGCGCAGCCCCGCTCGATCGTCTCGGCGACAACCCTGACCCGGCCGAAGGCGCCGATCGATCCCTCGCAGCGTATCGAGGCGCCGCCGCAGCGCCATTCGAAGCGGGCTTTCCCGCCGTCGCGCGACACCGCGCAATCGACCAGGCCCTCATAGACCAGGGCTTCCGCGAGCTGGCGCATCACACGCAGCTCGGGGATGCCGTGGAGATCAAGAGGCAATGGCATGTGCCTGCTCCGCGGCGACAAATAGCCCGACACGGCTGAGTGGATTGGGAAAATGCGTGTAGACGGCGCTGCCGCCCTCGGCCAGCTCATCGACATCCCCGAGTCGGATTGCCAGGTTGGCCTTCGCGGTGATGTGCGGCTTGTCCAGCAGGCTGGTCGCGAATTCCCCGCCCGCGCCAGTGAGCTCTTGCGCCAGCTTCTTGAGCCGCGCACGCAGCATGGCGAGCAGTTCGGCCTCGCTTGCCAGGCCGTCATGCCCGGCGCGAGCGACGACCGAGAAGATCTGATTGACGATGAGGTAGTAGGAGAGCCGCTCGCGAATCTCACGGTCGTCGAAGAAAAGACTGCGGATCTGGACAATGTCGGGCATCAGGCCATACCACCGGGCCCTGAAACTGTTCGAGAGGTAGAACCCCTGGCTGTCGCGATAGAGGTATCGGCTGGGCAGCCCCTGCTGCGACAGGTCAAGCAAGCTGTTTTGCTGGTGCGCTTCCAGCGCGACGCCGAACCGATCGTAGAGTTTGACCAGGGGATCGAGCGCACAGTCGAGATAGCATTCGAACCAGCGACGGCACGCCTGCCGCACCGAGATATCATGATCCTGCGCGACGCGCCGGACGACGGTTTCGAACAATGAGCTGTGCCCGAGACGTGGTTCGGCCGTCAGTGCCGAAACGGTGATCACCGGGTGGTCGGCGCGGCCCCGGAACGGGTTTTCGCGGAAGATGACTTCGAAACCGCTCTCGGCCTGCCCGGAAAAATCCAGCGTCACGTATGCGCTGTCGTGGAGAAAGCCGAGGCGCGGCTCGAACATGTCGATCCCGGCGCGCTCGAACAGGCGCGCCACCGCAACGCCCGCCTCCAGCTCGTGCCGCCTGTTGACGCGCTTCGAGTTGGTGATGCGGACGGGCAGCGAGAATTTCGGCATCCAGGCGGCATCATCGCTGTACACCGTGCGCACCGAAGAAGTCGCCGTGAACACCGGCCCTGCCGGGCCGAGATACCGGATTTGCCCTGAATCCATGAGCGCGCGCACCGCCGGGTCGAGCATCAACGCTTGCGCCTGAAGCGGATGCATGGGCAGGAGCATCTCGCCGTTACCTGCGGCGACCTTGCCGGCGTCATTCCCCAGCAGTGAGCTGACGATCGCGGTCACCGCGATGCCGGCGGAATCCTCGCGGACGAGGTCGGCAGCGGCGGCGAAATAGGCCAGCTGGAAACCGCCGCGCAATTCGGGGGCATAGACATCCTGCTGCCAGTTCGACATGCCCTGCAGGCTCTTGGGCGTCGGATGCAGCGGATGTCCAAAATACAGGGATTGTTCCGCGGCTATAAAGCCGACCGGTGGCGGCGCCCGATCGGCGGCATCGAGGTAACGCTTCGTCGCCTGACAGCTCTGAAGAATCCGTTCGAGGAGTTCCACATCGGCTTGTCGGTGCGTGGCCGATCCGGCTTCTCTGGCTCCCAGCACAAGCAGATGCACGGCCAGGATCGGTTCTATCTCGTGCCAGTTCGGACCTGCATCCTGACGAATCCAGATCTGTCCAAACAGGTGCATTCCGCAAAGCGATCGGGATTTCATTTCGATGCGCAGCACGGCATGCCGCGACGGCAGGGAAATCTCCACGCAATCGAGGTTCCGTTCTCCGATGCGGTGGAACACCGGAATCCCGGAATTCAGCTCACGCAAATAGCTGTTTGCGAAGGCTCGGAACGTTGCCTGTTCTGCTGCAATCTGATTCTTGTCGATCATTCGTTGCGGACGCCATGTCGCACAGACGCCGGGCAGGCGCTCTGTGCTGAGTTTCAAAGGTTTTGATGGCGCCGCGCGTGAAGGGCCAGCCTTGCTGCGGCCGCGGCTAAAACTAAACTACGATTGTCATGTTATCCTAGTCAGCTGCGCGGATCAACCTCCGAAGGCGGTCATCTGGGCAATGCCACCGCGGCTCATCTGGACAATTCGATCTCGGCCGCGATTGCCCTTTTAGCCGAAACGGTTGGCGCGGAAGGTTGCAAGCATGGGATGCGGATTGCCGGAGGCGATTTCTTTGGCCAGCAATTCGCCGACGATCAGTCCAAGCGTGGCGCCGCTGTGGCTAAAAGCGATGTGAAGGTCGGCGACGGTCTCGACGGAGCCAAGCACCGGCTCGCCATCGCCGGGGATAGGCTTCGGGCCAACGGCGTAGGTTGCGAGTTGGAGCCGCGGATTGCCGTCGAGCACGGCGGTAGCTTCGTCGAGCAGTCCCTTTACGGTTTTGTCGTGCACGGTGTAAGTGCCGTCTGAGTTGACCACGACTTCTTCCTCCGACCATGCCGAATCCAAAACAAGTGCGCCATCCGGCGTCGGGCGCACCGCAACACGCGGCGTATTCAGCACGGCACGGAGGTCGGCCTTGATCGGTTTGGTCTTCAAGAGAAGTGAAATCGGGGTGGCGTCGGGGACATGGACTCCGATCTCCGCAAGCATGCAAGGCGTCGCTGGTCCTACGGCAAGGACGACTGCATCCGCCTCGACCGGCGTACCGCCAGCAGTGATGACGCCACGTGCGCGACCGCCTGTGGCAACTATCCGCACGCGTCCAGCGTCCTGAACAAGCTTGCCGCCGCGGGAGCGGAATTCATTGAGCAGCCGATCGATCAAAGACGGCAGGTCAACCCATCCTTCGCCAGGATTGAAGATGGCGCCCTGCGGGGCGATCGCGTTTGCATCGATGCCGGGCGTCACTGCGCCAACTTCGGCAGGGTCGAGCAGAAGCGAGTCATAACCAATATCCTGCTCCAACTGCCACATCGACGCGATCTGGTTCGCCTCGTCATCCGCATCCCAGGTGAGGCCGCCGTCAAAGCGAAGCCACGATGCGGTTTCCGGCCTTGTGGCGGCCAGGGTCCGATAACGATCGATGCCTGCAAGCCTCAAGCGGTGATAGGCAGTGTCCGCGCGTCGCGCTGAGTTCAGCCAGGAAAGTGAACGGCCGGATGCACCATTGGACGGCGCGCCGTCGTTGACAATGGTCACATCAAGGCCAAGGCGGGCGAGGTGCAGCGCGGTCGATGTGCCAAAGATGCCTGCGCCGACAACGACGACATGACGCGGCTTAGGGGATGCAGTCATAGAGAAATCCTTCTACGCGGAAGATGGGCTGAGTGTGAGATCGCCACACGCGCGGCGGGACTAGTAGTCCGACAGCTTCTTCATGTAGCGCCGGCCCTCGAGCATTGGCCGATCGCGCAAACCGGCCAGCTTGTAGGCAAAACGCCATAGAGTGTCGAAGAAGACCAAAGGCACGAGATAGGGTTTGATGTGTTCGGACATACCGCTGAGGTCGAGTTCGGCTCCATCGAGCACCAGGATGTTTTCCCGGCTGCCGTACTCGATAAGGAAATCGCGGGCGCGTTCGGAAAGGCTCCGCGTCTCATCCAAACCCAGCAAGACAATGAAGCAAGCATCCTTATCCACGACTTCGAATGGGCCATGAAAGAACTCGTTCGCGTGTATTGCCTGCGAGTCGTACCACTGCATTTCCATGAGCACGCAGATGGCGTAGGAATAGGCCGCACCGTAGCTGGCACCGCTGGCTAGTGTGTAGATTGCCTCTCGAGGTGCGAAGCGAGGGGCAAACGCCTCGAACCGGTCTGCGTAGGCCCGGTGCGCGCGCTCGATGGCCGGTTGAAGATGGCCCAGGGAGATCAGCAGGTCACCGGTTAGCCCGCCATCCTCCCGAGCATCGATCAAACCGGCGAGCAGCATGTAGAGCACGCCGTAATTGCTGTAGGCTGCATCGATTGCTTTGCCCGTCGTGTACGAAGCCTGGTAGGCAATCGGGTGGTCGACCGCCCGCGCGAGGGGCGATGTCTGGTCGAGCGTCATGCCGATTGTCGTTGCGCCTCGCGTCCTGGCATGATTGGCCGCCCGCACTGTCTCGTTGGTGGTTCCTGTCTGCGAGCAAAGGACAACGAGCGTGTCAGGTCCCAACCGCCGCGGATCTCGGCAGACGAATTCATCCGCGTTGTAGCTGTCACAGGCGAATGTCCCATTGTGGCGGTCGAGGAAGTATTTGCCTGCCATCATGATCGAGAGCGAGCCGCCGCACCCCACGAGAAAGAGGTGCGAAAACTGCCTGCCCGCGGTGGCGTTCAGAGCGCGTTCTACGTCGGCAGGCAGGGCGGAAATCATGAGTATCCTCGTCTCGCTGACAGAGTTGGGGTCGGCGCGCAATTGACAGGCAGCAGTCATTGTGCGAACGTTATCACATCCTATAAGCTGAAAGTCCTGCTATGGTCAAGATTGCCGCGATGGGCGATAACGTGGTCGATTGCTATCTTGATCGCGGCGAGATGTATCCTGGCGGAAACTGCCTCAATGTCGCAGTCCACCTGAGCCGCTTCGGCGGGCAGTCGGCCTATGTTGGAGCGATCGGAAAAGACCGGGCCGGGGACCTGATCTGCACGGCACTGGCGTCGGAGCGCGTTGACATCACCCGATTGCGGCGCCTCGAAGGGCCGACCGCTTACTGCCTCATAGGTCACCACAACGCCGATCGGATTTTCCTGGATTTCGACCTCGGTGTTTCGATGTTCACGCCGACGCATGAAGATCTGGATTTTCTCTCAGGCTTTCAGGCCGTGCATATCGGCCAGTCCAGCGGATTAGACCCGTGGATTGCCTCAGTGTCAGGTAACTCTCTATTATCTTACGATTTTTCTACGCGACGGGAACCGGAGCATCGGCGAAAGATTGGACCTTATTGCTATCTGGCTTCCGTCTCAGGGGATGGTCTCGACGACAAGGAATTGGCCGCAGTCGTATCCGAGCTGCTTGCATGTGGTTCAAAGTGGGTTTTGGTGACTCGCGGTCGAGCCGGCGCTGTGCTTCACAGAGACTCTGTCTCCTACCACACTCCGGCGCGGCTGGTCGAACCCGTCGACACCTTGGGCGCGGGCGACACCTTCATCGCCCGAACGCTACTCGGCCTGCTTAACGAAGAGGCGCCTCACGACATTCTCCGCCATGCCGCGGAGGCGGCGGCTGCAACCTGCCAGTACTACGGCGGCATCGGCCATGCGTCAGCAATCGATATCGGCAACATAACGCCCGAGATCCTCCGCGCCGCCCGGCACGCTCCACCCGGGAAGCCGTCTAGCCGCGAAATTCTCCGAAACAATTGACCCGATGATCGGACAGTGCTAGGAAAAGTGATAACGTTCTCATCCGCTCAACGAAACGCCGCTTAAGAGCATTTTTGATGGATCAGACGTCGAGTGGGACCGCAAGGCCGGGTTCGGCCGATTAAGAGGAGAAGACACATGCAAACAAATTCGAGCAGGCGCCACCTGGTGAAATGCGGTCTGGCGCTGACCGTCGCGCTGGTGACAGGACTTGGCACACTGGCCTGGTCAACGCAGGCAAAAGCGAGCGACAACCCCTACAATCTCATCGACCCGACGGTGATCAGCGTCGGAACGATGGGCGATGCGAAACCCTACGTCTTCACCGACGCCAATGGAAACTTCACCGGCTTCGATGCTGAACTCTTCCGCGACGTGGCGCGCCGGCTTGGGTTCAAGGAGGAGCAGGTCGTCTTCACCGGCCAGGAATTCTCGGCCTTGCTGCCATCCGTCGCCAACGGCCGATTCGACGTCGCTGTCGCCGCCATTGGCACGACCGCGGAGCGCAAGAAGACCGTGGATTTTGGCGATGGCTATCTCGCGGGTTACCTTTCGATCATTTCGGCCGATCCGGCTCTGACGAGCAATGAGAGCACCGCCGGAAAGCGCATCGGCGTCATCCAGGGGACGCTGCAGGAAATCTATGCCGAGAAGAACCTGAAGGGCGACATCGTCAAGTTCCCCGACAACAACACCGCGGTGGCGGCGCTGAACAACGGGACGATCGATGGCCATTTCACCGACTATGAGTCGGCCAAGCAGTATGTAGAACGCTATAAAAACCTGAAGATAACCATGAACGTGCCGTCCTTCGATGCGCCAGCCGGGTTCGTCGTGAGGAAAGGCAACGATGCCTTCCGCGAGGCACTGAACAAGGCACTGCGCGAGGCCATGGAGGATGGCACTTGGAAACGGCTGCACGAAAAATGGTTCGCGGGCACCCCCATGCCGGATCAATATCTGCCCAAGATGTGAATTCGAGCGACTTCGCTGTGTTTTCCGGCCGGGCCCGTGAGCAACGGTGCCCGGCCGAGTTATAGATGGACTTGATATGAGCTGGTTCGACACCTTCTCCCGCAGCTTCCTTGATTTCCAGGCGATGGCAGAAGTTCTGCCAAACATGGTGAGGGTCGGCCTCAAGAACACCCTGATCCTGGCCGTCGCCTCGACGTTTTTCGGGACGCTGATCGGTATCGTTCTCGCGGTGATGGGGATCTCCGAGAACCGGCCGCTGAAGCTCCTCGCGCGGGTCTACACCGATGTCTTCCGTGGACTTCCCGCCATTGTCACTATTCTGATCATTGGCCAGGGCTTCGCACGGTTGGGCCGCGACCTGTTCGGTCCATCGCCTTATCCGCTGGGCATTCTGGCACTCAGCCTTATTGCCGGCGCCTACATCGGAGAAATTTTCCGAGCCGGCATTCAGAGCGTCGAGCGCGGTCAGATCGACGCCACCCGCACGCTCGGGATGACGTATGGCCAAGGCATGCGCCTGGTGGTGATCCCGCAAGGCATCCGCCGCGTCCTGCCGGCACTGGTCAACCAGTTCATCGGCAACGTCAAAGACTCCAGCCTGGTCTATTTCCTTGGCCTGCTCGCCTCCGAACGCGAACTGTTCCGTGTCGGCCAAGACCAGGCCGTGCTGACCGGCAATTTGTCACCACTCTTGCTGGCCGGCGTGTTCTATCTCGTGATCACGGTCCCGCTAACCCACCTCGTCAACTACATCGACGCGCGCATGCGCGTCGGCAAGCGTATCAGCGGCGTGCAGAGCGGCCTCAAGGAAGTCGCCGAGCTGGCTGACGCCGGTCTGCCGGGTGCAGCGAAGTCGCCCGCACGCTTCAAGGGTGGCAGCATCGAGGTCAAGAATATCGACATGGCCTACGGCGCCGTCCAGGTGCTCCATGACGTCAGTCTGAAAGTGGAGCCCGGGACGGTCACCTGCCTGATCGGCCCATCCGGCTCAGGCAAGTCGACCTTGCTGCGTTGCCTCAACCGCCTCGTCGAGTGTCGAGCCGGGGACATCCTGCTCGATGGCGAAAGCATCTACAGCCAGACCCCTGACCAGCTTCGGCGGCGTGTCGGCATGGTTTTCCAGCAATTCAACTTGTTCCCCGACCGCAGTGCGCTCGCCAACATCACCCTGGCGCTGCGCAAGGTAAAAGGCATGTCACGCGAGGCGGCTGAGCGCGCGGCCTTGGCGAGGCTGCATGAAGTCGGACTTTTGGAGCGAAAAGACCATCGGCCGGCAAATCTTTCGGGCGGACAGCAGCAGCGGGTGGCCATCGCGCGAGCCCTGGCCCTCGAACCCGAAATTATGCTGTTCGACGAAGTCACCAGCGCCCTCGATCCGGAATTGGTGAAGGGTGTCCTGAACTTGATGGCCGACCTCGGACGGGGCGGGATGACGATGGTCGTCGTTACGCACGAGATGAACTTCGCTCGCAAGGTTGCAAACCAGGTCGTATTCATGGACGAGGGACGGATTGTCGAGGCAGGGCGACCAGCGGACCTTTTCGACAATCCGCAAAGCCCACGTCTTCGGCGCTTTCTGTCTGAGGTGCTCTGATTGCAATAGTGTGTGCAACGGCGAGTGCTGCTGAGTTCGGGCTTGCGGGGCGGGCCTAACTGCCACTAGCTCGTCTTTGCGACGCACGAATGGGCGGCGGGGCTTGCTGAGTGATTCAAAGATCATCAAAAAACGCAACCATCATAGAGGTTGCTCGCCGGGCCGGGGTCAGTTCCGCCACGGCGGGGCGTGTGCTTGGCGACTATGGCTACAGCAGCCCCGAGGTTCAGGAGAAGGTGCGCGCCGCCGCAACTGCGCTCGGCTATCGCCCCAATCGCCTGGCAAAAGGTCTGATCACCGGTAAGACGCAGACTATCGGAGTTGTGGTCGGCGACATCGAAAGCCCATTCTACGCGAGCGTCTTGCGTGGGATAGGGGATGTTGCGCGCCGTGGCGGCTTCGGGGTTATCGTTACGAATAGTGACGAAAATGCCGAACTCGAGCGTGAGGCAGTGCAACTGCTGCTGGAAAAACAGGTCGACGGTTTGATCGTCTCATCGACCTTCGCGGATCAGCCGGATCATCTTCGTGAGGCAGTCGCGGCCCGCTGTCCCGTGGTGCAGTTCGACCGCATCGTGGCGGGCCTGGAAACCGATACCGTGGTGGTCGACAACGTGTCTGTAACGCGCAGCAGCATCGCTGCAATGATTGAGGCCGGACACAGCCGCATCGGCATACTGGCCGAACTAGGTCCGGGCCAGCGCGATGATGTCGGCTCGTTCGTGGCGAACGCTGACCTCTCCAGCGCCGAGGTTCGCTACCATCATCCAAGCTGGCAACGGCTGTTGGGTTATCTGGAAGCCCATCGTGCCGCAGGAATCGAGCCGGATCTGAAGTTGATCCGCCGCGTGACGGTCTATTCCAGCGAGGCGGCCCGCAAAGAGGCGCTCGATCTGCTGACGATGCGCAATGCGCCGTCCGCTCTATTCACCGCCGACGGTGTGATGTCGACAGGCGTTCTGGAGGCGACTTCCGCACTGAGGCTTGCGATTCCAGGAGACGTTTCGCTGCTTTGCTTTGACGATCTCGACTGGATGCAGTTCGTGGCACAAGGTATCACAGCCATCGCGCAACCCGCCCATTTGATCGGAGCGGCGGCGGCGGAGCTTCTCTTGAAAAGGCTGGCGGAGGCCACCTTACCTTTCGAGCATCGTGTCCTGGCGGCCCGCTTGGTGGAGCGCAATTCGATTGCCGTGCATGTCTAAGGCTGGACGATCTGAAGTCCCCTGAGAGGGGAAGAAGGCCCGTCCCTGACATTCAATCCCTGCCTGCCTTGACCTACAACGGTCGTAGGTCATTCAGGAAAGCAGTTGAAACTGCTGACCTAAGCTTGCCTGGCTGTTCACTCACCAACACTGGCGACCCTAACGGCTTCGGCGCCGGTCCTCGTGAACGGGGACAGCCGCTGCGATGGCGGCGCTTGTCGCCTCGGCCGGGCGGGTGCACGAGCGGTTGTGAAATATATTTCTGTATGTGAATTTTATTGACACTCGAGCCAACTGCTGCGAATGATCAACCGCTGGGCCTCGGGAGGAGGTTCGGCCTCATCAACCACAAGCGGCGGCACGCAAGTGTCCGACCGCCCAATTGACCAGGCTTCGGCCGAGGGAGGACTCTTGCGCAAATTTTTGAGCATGCTCGCCATTTCGGCAGCCGCCACCACAGTGTTGGGGGCAAGCCACGCCGCTGCCCAGGCCGCTAACCCGTTCAAGTGCGAGCCGGGTGAAAAATACGTCATGAACGTCATGGTTTCCGGCGTCGAATATTGGTTCCCGGTCTACGAGATGTTCAAGCAGGCTGGAAAACAGTTCGGCTGCGAGACCGAATATACCGGGACCCCCGAATACGACGTGAACAAGCAAATAGCGACGTTCGACCAGGCGCTGGCTCAGAAGCCGGCTGGCATCCTGGTCCATCCGATGAACTCCGATCCCTTCATCGAGCCAATCAATCGGGCCATTGAGCAGGGAACGGCAGTCGTCACATTCGCCGCAGACTCGCCCAACTCTAAACGAGTATCCTACATCACCTCCGACAACGTCGCCGAAGGCACCTATGCTGCCGATGCAGTCGCCAAGGCGATGGACGGCAAGGGCGAATACGCGGTCCTCGAAAACCCCGGACAGGACAATCACGACAAGCGCATTGCCGCGTTCATCGCCCGCATGGAAGCCAAATGGCCGGATATGAAGCTCGTCGGCCGCGCTGCGTCGAACCAGGATGCGACGAAGGCCTATCAGGCCGTGCTCAGCCTTGCTCAGGCGCATCCCGATCTGGGCGCGGTGTTCATGCCGGAAGCCAACTCGGCAATCGGCGCAGCTCAGGCCGCCAAGGAAGGCGGCGGCAAGATCCGGGTCATGCTGGCCGACGTCAACGCCAAGATCCTCGACATGATCAAGGCCGGCGAAATCTTTGGCTCAGTCAACCCGAACCAGGGCATGCAGGGCTATATGGGGTTCATGCTGCTGTGGCTGGCCAAGCATCCTGAACTGATCGATCCGATGAACGACGCCCGGCGGTCGGGCTTCAACGGCATGAGCGTGCCCTTCGTCGACAACGGCTTTTCCATCGTCACCGCGGAAAATGCCGACGATTTCTATTGGGACGCCTACCTCAAGCGGCGCGGCACCAAGGGCATCGAGGAATAAGGCCCGCCGCTCTCGGAGCTCCTTCGGAATGCTCGACCGGACGGGGGGGGGGGGGGGCCCCCCCCCCCCCCCCCCCAAAAAAAAAAAAAAAAAATTTTTTTGGGGGGGGTTGTAGACCGGCGAGAAAATGAAATAGCAACAAACAAAAAAAAGATTCGAGAG